>JBDTPJ010000062.1:0-20948 GCA_039932755.1 Betaproteobacteria bacterium | reverse complement strand
ACCTTTCGCATGCGCATCAAGCGGGTTGACGCCAAGTTCAAGCTGTCGCAAAACCGCAGTCGCGAGGATCGGGCGCGGGTCATTGTGGCGCTGCGCGCCGAAGGCTATCCTGAAGCTACGCAAACCGCCGACTGGATGGGCACTTATGCCAATCCGGACGGCGCAGGCGACAAGTCGCAGTGAGCCATCCGGTGGCCGGCATTCAGTACCGGAGTGAAACACCGTCCGAGGACGGTAGCGACGGCCGCATCCGCTTCGACAAATGGCTGTGGGCCGCGCGTTTCTACAAAACGCGCAGCTTGTGCGTGCAGGCGATCGACGCGGGCCAGGCTCGTGTCAATGGCGATCGGGCGAAGCCGGCGCGCGCGATGCGTGTCGGGGAGTCGGTTTCCATTCGCAAATCGGGGATCGTGTGCGAAGTTCTGGTCACCGCGTTGTCAGACAGGCGCGGCAATGCCACTGCGGCAGCGTTGCTCTACCGGGAAACCGAAGCCAGCGCAGCGGCGCGGGAGGAAGCCATGCTGTTGCGCCGGGCCACGGACTTGGCGCAGCCGCGATTCCTGGGCCGGCCTACCAAGCGCGAGCGGCGGAAACTCGAGGACTTCCTGAACGAGCCATAACTTTCGGGATTACCGCGGACGGTCACTCGTCAGCAAAACTGCATATTGGCGAGGTCGATCATGAATTCCGGCTGGCGATAGGCGCGAACCACCAGCCATGCGATGGCCAGCGCGAGCAGGAGCCCTGCAGAGTGCCAGAATGCGCGTCGCGAAAGGAAACGGCGCAGCGGAGAGGCTGCGCCGTCGTTCCCGGATGCTGGATCGGTTTCGAAGTGTTGCTTCACACCCTCAAGGTTACGCCCGCTGCGGCAGGTCCGGCAACACGCCCACCAGCGACACGGGTGAAACCGGCATGATCGAAAGTGCGCGCATCTTGGCCAGGACAGAGCTGAAATCCGCGGCCGTGTGGGCATCTGCAATGGGCTTGGCCAGCAGGTTCACGGCACGCCCACTGACGATCAGCGGCAGTTCCGCCGGCAAGCTGGTGCGCAGGCTGCGAATTTCCTGGCCGGCGATCTTGCCCGAGATTCCGCGATCGAAAAGCAGCACCACTGCCGCAACCTTGTAGGCGCGCGCCGCACCGGCGATTTCCTGCGCGGGAACTCCCGAACCCAGCGTCAGGCAATTCACGCCTTCCGTAAACAGCAGGAGTTCGAGGATGGCCAGGCCCAGCTGATTGGGATCGTTGGGTGGGGTCGCCAGCAGGATGGGACGGGCATCGCGCGTGGGACGGACGAGGCGCGTCACGTCGCGCAGGAGCCTTTGCGCCAGGTCCGCAAAGCGCAGTTCCTGGAAATTCTGCATTTCACCGCGGACAACGCGCTCATGCACGGCTTCGTTCAATGGGATCAGCGTTTGTTCTAGGAACTTGCGCAGTCCCTGCCCCAGGAGCAGTTTCGACAGGTGATTCTGCATTTCGCCGATGCGGTGCTGCGCAAGTAATTTGACGGAGGTTTCAATCTCCGCGGCCAGCGGCGACGGCTCGTCCACGGCCAGGCCCAGCATGGATTGCAACGCAGAATCCGCAAGCGGCACCACGGCTCCGGCGCGCCAGCCTTCCGACAGCAACTGCTTGATCAATTTGAGACGCGCAAGCTGTTCTGCCGGATAAACCCGGTCGCCGAATGCGTCGCGTAGCGGTGAAGGAAAGCCGTAACGCCGCTGCCACATGTAGAGTTGCTCGCGGCGCAGGCCCGTAATTCGCACGACCTCGCGGATATGCAATGCGCCGGGCATGCCCACGGCGCTATCATTGGCGCCGACTTCCGTCAGCTGCGGTTCGCGGCGCCGGTTTGGTGCCTTGATCAGGATGCCCATCGTTGTCGTTCCTGTTCGTTTTGCGTCAGTTGAATTCAGCGGTCTGTGCTGCACAAGTATAGCCCTGGGGGCCTTACCCGACACGCCTCCCACGGCTTGGCCAAGTCCATCCAGCCAAGCTGTGCTACACGAAACGTTTATGCACGATGTGTGCCAAGCCCCTTGGACCGCCTTGCCCGATAGCCGGCAATGCGCGATGATGGGCGCCTGACCGGCAGCAATCCAAAGCTGCCGTTTTTCTTCCACACGCGCGCGTCATGGCGTGTTGAAAGCTGCGGCGCGAAGCCCGGACCGATTCTTGCAATAGGATCCTTGCAACAGAGCAGCGAGGCGGAAGCGCGACACGAAGATCGCGCCCGTCCCCAAGCGCACGAATTCTCAAGTTTTTCGCGGATGCCCGCCATGTTCGGATTCGGAAGCACCCATCGCGATCCCCTCACCGACATCAAGTCGGCGGAGCGATGGTTTGCGTCGTTCCCGGAAAACGACCCGCTGGCGTTGCACTCGGCGCTGGTGACGGAACTGGGACTTATCACCGAACAGGTGGGGCGGCACACGCCGGCGCGCCTCGAGACGGTGTTCTTCGCCGACAGCCGAACCGCCGGATTGCGCAAGATACTGACCGCGCAATACATCGAGCACTCCACTCGCAGTTCCAAGATAGAGAACCAGCTTTGGTCGGCGCTGTTCGACTTGACCCAGGCATTCCTGCTTGCGTACCAGGCGTTCGCGCGCGAGGTCCTGGCCCATTCGCAGAGCGCCAAGTGGCAATTGCTGCTACCCGCACTCGTGGCGCGCCAGATCATCCATCTTGGCCTCGATGCCAAGGTCCGGCTGTACCGCTACGAACAATGGATCCCGGCGAAATGGGCGGAGCTGCACGACCTGTTTACGCTCGCCTGTTCGCGCCAGATAGACCGCCAGCAGATCATCATGGGAACGGGCGGCAGCACCACGACCATCGAGCACGAATACCTGGTCGCGCTGCTACTGCAACTCATGAACTCGGGCAACATGACGGCGCGGCACCTGGAATGGGTAGCGGGTGAACTCGACGAATGGTGCACGCCGCTAAGGCTTACGCTGGAAGCTTCCTCGGTGACATCCTTCTACGTCGACTTGGGCGCACGCGAGGGCTTCCGGCGCCGCGCGCCCGGACCGCTGGAAGGACGCGTGTTATTTCTCGACTCGCGCCCGCTGCACGCAGTGCTGATGCAAAACGTCATCGTGCTCGAACAGAAAATCAAGGGCCAGCCGCTCTCGGACCGGACGCCGCGTCGGAGCGAGCAGTTGGGCCTCATGACCAAGCTTGCGTCGCAGGTTGACCCGGAATTCAAGCCCTTTGCACGCCGCGGGGAACGCACGGCGGCTGCCGGCACGGTGGACGCAATCGTGAGCTTCGCAAAGATTTGTGCGTTCCTGAGGGAAGAGGAACGCGATCCGATCCCGCTGCTCGAATCCGGCAAGAGCTTTGGCGGCACGATGGAGCTGGCGGTATTCGGTCACATCCGCAACGAACGGGACCGCCGCATCGACGTGGCGAGGCGAAGACTTGCCGTATACGCCGCGCCCGGCGGTCCGTGGGAAATCAAGGATGTGTCCCAAACCGGGTATCGCCTGATCGCCCCGATGAGCGCGGCCAATGCCGTAACACTGGGCACGCTGTCGGCGATTCGCCCTCACGGCCAGACGTTGTGGACGCTGGGCATCGTGCGCCGGATGCGGCGCCTGACGAGCGACCGCGCCGAGCTGGGATTGCAGGTCATCGCCAATTCGCTGGTCGGCGTCGACCTGGTCGAACAGCGCAAGCATGCCGACAACGACTATTCCGTGGAAGGCGAGCAAACCACGATCAACGGGCGCACGTTCCAGGGCCTGTTCCTGGCGCTGCGCAAACGGGAAGCCGACGTCGGCGTGCAGTCGCTCATCGTCCCGGCCGTGGAATTCCAGCCGGCCAACCGCCTGAAGCTGATGACCGCGAAATCGATCAATCCGATTCGCTACGGTCGCCTGATCGAGCAGCAACCGGATTGGGTGTGGGCCACCGTGGAGCCGCTCGACCTGCATCACTCGACGTCGGCGCTGACCGTCGGCGGCCTGCCGGCCGCACGTCCGGCAGGCAAGTAACGCCTGCGACCAGTCGGGGCAGCGCACGCCCACCCGTGTTCCATGGCCATCGACCATTACGCCGCGCTGTTTGCTGCACACAGGTGGGAGGTTCCGGCCCACTTCAACATTGCGCAAGCGTGTTGCGGTCGCTGGGCGGAGGACCGCTCGCGCTTCGCGTTGTACTGGGAAGATGAATCCGGCGCGACATCCGCCCACACCTTCTGGGATCTGCAACGCGAAGCCAACCGGCTCTCCAATGCGCTTGTGGCGGCCGGCGTGCGGCGCGGCGACAAGGTCGCGCTGGTTCTTCCGCAACGTCGCGAAACAGCCGTTGCCCACATCGCGATCTATCAGATGGGCGCGGTGGCGGTGCCGTTGTCGTTCCTGTTCGGCCCCGACGCACTCGAGTACCGGCTCACGAATTCCGAAGCACGGGTCGCGCTGGTCGATCTCCAGTCATTGCCGAACCTGGCGCCAATCCGCGCGCAGTTGTCGCAGCTGACCCGCGTCATCGGCGTGGCCGGCGCGCAGGGCGACGGAATCGATGCCTACGATTCGTTGGTGGCGGCAATGACACCGCAGTTCACGCCGGTTGACACGCGCGCCAGTGATCCCGCGCTTATCGTATACACCAGCGGCACCACCGGCCCGCCGAAAGGCGCACTGATGTCGCATGCGTGCCTGCTGGGCAACCTGCCCGGCTTCGTCCATTCGCACAACGGCTTTCCGTTGCCTGGCGACGTGTTCTGGTCACCGGCCGATTGGGCCTGGACCGGCGGGCTCATGGACGCATTGCTGCCGACGTTCTACTTTGGCCGGCCGATCGTCGGCTATCGCGGCCGCTTCGATCCCGAGCGCGCGCTTCGCCTGATGGAAAAGTACCAGGTCCGGAACACTTTCCTTTTCCCGACCGCGCTGAAACTGATGATGAAGGCGTATCCGCGACCACGTGAAACGTTCGACGTCAACCTGCGCAGTATCATGAGCGCCGGCGAGGCAGTCGGCACCACCGTGTTTGCGTGGACCCAGGAAGCGTTGGGCGTGACCATCAACGAAATGTTCGGGCAGACGGAAATGAACTACATCGTGGGCAACTCGCATGCGCAGTGGCCCGCGAAACCCGGCTCGATGGGACGGCCCTATCCTGGCCATCGAATCGAGGTCATCGACGATGAAGGACTCCCGGTGCCGCAAGGCGAGGCAGGCGAAGTGGCCATTCATCGTGTTGCACCGGATGGCACCGCCGATCCCGTGTTCTTCCTCGAATATTTCAAGAATCCGGAAGGCACGCGCAGGAAATATACGGGCGACTGGTGCCGCACCGGGGATGTCGCGACCATGGATTCCGACGGCTATCTCTGGTACCAGGGACGCGCCGATGATGTGTTCAAGGTGGCCGGGTATCGCATCGGACCGTCGGAAATCGAGAATTGCCTGGTCAAGCATCCTGCCGTGGCCAATGCGGCGGTCGTGCCCGCGCCGGATGAGACGCGTGGCAGCGTGGTCAAGGCGTTCATCGTGCTCGCTGCGGGCCATGTCCCCTCGCTGGCGTTGCAGGAGGACATCCAGCAGCACGTGCGCAAGTTCCTGGCGCCCTATGAATATCCGAAGGAAATCGAATTCATCGACGCGCTGCCGATGACCACCACCGGCAAGGTGCAGCGCAAGGTCTTGCGCGAGCGCGAAGCGGCAAAGAGAATTCCACCCTAGGCCATCGCCCTCAAGTCGATGGGCGGGTACCAATCGTGTGCGAGCGTATTCCTTCGCGCCTTACTTGTTCCCATCCTCGCCATTCTTGAGTTGGGCGACCAGCTCGGCGTAGATCTTCATCGCATCACTGCGCGACGTTCCCTTGCGCTTGTCCCACGCGTCGAACTTGGCGCGGTTGATCATGTCCATCACGCCAGGCCGCTCTCCGGTTACGTCGCCGGAACCGGCTTGCTTGTAGAGGGAGTAAAGCGCCAAAAGCGTATCGTTGTCCGGCGTGGCCTTGAGCGTCTTCGATATCGCCGCGGCGTTTTCGAACGCCTCCTCCAGCCGCGCGGTACCGCTGCTCTCCACGTCCGGCGCGCCGAAAAAAGCATCCTCGCTTTCGACATCATCGGCGAACCAGCGCCCCTCGAGCAGCTTGCCTCCGTGAAACGCGAAGAGCAACGCGCCTTGTGACTGGAGGTTGGCGCCTTCGCGCGTCGCCACCAGGGTGGCCGGTACCAGCGCCACGCCGCGGTTGAACACGGGATTGCCCGGCGCGATGAATCGCGGCGCGTTGCCTTCCGAAATCCGCCCCGCAAAGGCGACAAATTTCTTGCCCGTGTGGGCTCCCGAGACGCGATTGGTTCCCGGCTGCACCCACGTGAGGTCCGGAATGGCCAGTTCGCGCAATCCGGCAAAATCGCCTCCGGCAAGGCGCGAGAGCGCCGCCGTCACGGCGGCCTCCAGGTCGCTGCGCGACATCTTGGGCTCGTTGGCCAGCGCGGAGGTTGCGCCAGGAAGCGCCGCGCCGAAAAATTCGAGCACGCTCTTGGCCACGATCTCGCGATCGTTGTCGACGCACACCATGTGATAGCTGTCTTCGAGCACGACCATGCGCGCGCGCGCGCCGCCGATCTGCTCAACCAGGAAATTGGCAGAAGCGAGGCTGGTCAGTTCGTCCTCGCGCGCGTGCACCACCAGTGTCGGACAACGGATGTCGCACGCCGCCTTCATCACTTTGGCGCGCAAGCGATCGACCTGGCGAATGCACTCGAGCGGCACCCACCGATAGTGGAAGTTTTCGCCTCGCTCGAATTTGGCCTTGACAATCGCGCGCAGCTGCTCGTTCTTGATGCCGTATGGATCCTCTTCTTCGATCTTCATGGTTCTGCCGATGCCGGGAACCAGGTACATCATCGGGCGCAACACGCGATACCACGGAGTGGCCCAGCCATCGATGAAGATGGGAGGCGCCAGGAGTACGAGGTTGCCCTTATTGTGCTGCTCGCGCTGCGCCAACACCGCCGCGAGCAGCGAACCCATGCACATGCCCATGAGGTGCAGCCGTGGATGCAGATCGCGCACTTCGCGGTACTTGGCGATGACCGCGGCAATCCAGTCCTCGGCCGTGACACCGGCCAAGTCCTCGGGCTGGGTGCCGTGTCCGGGGAGCGTGAGCGAATGCGTGACGAAGCCCGCGTTTTTCAGGCGCTTGTGCATCGAGCCCATGTCGTACTGCGTCCCGCCCAGCCCGTGGATCAGGAATACACCCTCATTTGCCATGACCGGCGTGCCGAGCGACGCCGGGCCGGCCGCGGAGGGCGTCCCCGCGGGCGGAGTGGCCAGCGCAACTTCCGTCATCGTGCGTTCCCGGCAGGCGCTACGCGCACGATGCCGACGATGCGATGAAGTGCACCGTCATGGTCGAATATCGCCCGGGCTTCATCGGTCACGGCAAGTGCCGGGCCGCCCGGTCCGCGGATCTGGAAGGCCAGCGTATCCTGCACGCTCGCGGACAGCGCACGCTGCTCGAATCGTGCGGCGACCCGTTCGCGGTCTTCTGCGACGGGCAGCGTCAGCCAATCTGCGAGCATCGCGATTTGCGTGCTCGCGACGCCCAGGAGTTGCGCAGTGTCGCCTGTGACCACCATGCGGCCACTCGCCGGGTCCCACTCGTAGGCGACCAGCCGATGCGCACCGATGGCGGCTTCGAATCGCGTCTTCCAGTCCCGTGCAATGCGCATCGCCAACCGCTGGCTCGCGGCCAGCACGGCAACCAGGATTCCGGTGAGCGCCACCGCGGCGGCGTACGCCTGGACTTCAAGTTCCGGGTCCCCAAGATAGCCCTGGATGCCGGCAAACGGTCCGCTACCCAACTTGGTGTAGCAGAGCGCAATCAGCGCGGCGGCCGCGGCGGCTAGCGTGGCTCCGCGCAGACCCCACAGCAGCGCCAGCACCGCCATGAATACGATCGGAACGTAGATCAATCCCCGCCCGACATTTCCGCCCAGCTGGTGCTGTGGACCTGCGCGGAACAGAAGGTAAACGGAAACGAGGAACAAGGCGCATGCAATGCCGCCACCGACGAAGGCGGGCATCGCGAGGCCCCCGGAGCGCTTGGCGCGAAACTGCGCCCAGGCCAGGACCAGAGGGGCAACCAGCAGCGTGCCGATCAGATTGGACAATGCCCAGAACCGGAAGGTAGCCGTGCCAGCGCCGCCCGCAGCGGCGACATTCCACACCGCAGCCACCAACGCACCCAGCAGCGCCTGGGGCAATGCGCCGCCAAAGACCAGCGCCGCGAGTTCACGCGGGCGCTCGAGTCGTATGGGCAGGCTGGTCATGCGCGCCACGATCCACGCGCCGGTAAACGCGGTGACCACTTCGATCGCACCATAGCCTAGCGCATCCGGCGCGCTGCCGATCAGCGTCGCAAATATTGCAGCGCCGGCGAAGGCGCCCCCTAGAATGGCGGGCCACGACGTCCGCGGCCGGGCAAGCAGCAGACCCAGCGTGAGCCCGCTGGCAAGCCATACTGACCACGCGTCCAGACTCGAGTAGGCAAGTGCGGCCGACAATCCCGCCAAGCCAATATAGGCAGCAGCAACAAGAAAGATCACGATGACTTGGCGCACAATTTCTCCTGAGCCATGAGGATGGAGGCTACGTCCCCGCGCCAAAATATTACCTGTATTGCGACGGACCCACGGGAAACGAAAGCCGCAACGCCAAGGCGTTCCGGACTATTGCGCAGCGAGTCGCCACAGCGTCGTCACCTCGGCCGCGCGCGCCGCGTGCAGCGGATCGGACACATCCGATACTTTAGGATGCGTCGGACGCGCATCGGTTCGATTCACGACCTTGAGCCCCGCCGCCTCGAAAGTCGCAAGCAGCGCAGCGCGTGAACGCAGGCCCAGGTGCTCGGCCATGTCGGAAAGTATCAGCCAACCTTCGCCTCCGGCTTCCAGATGCGCCGGAAGGCCGCGCAGGAATCCCTGCAACATGCGGCTTTCGTGGTCGTAGATTCCGCGCTCCAGCGGCGAACTCGGCCGCGCAGGAATCCACGGCGGATTGCACACCACCAGCGCGGCTCGCCCCTCCGGAAACAGGTCCGCTTGCATCACTTCGACCTGTTTCGCGAGCCCTAAGCGGGCAATGTTTTCCCGCGCGCAGGCCAGCGCCCGGGGATCTTGATCGGTGGCGACAATTTTCATGACACCGCGTCGCGCGAGTACTGCCGCCAGCACGCCCGTTCCGGTTCCGATGTCGAAGGCCGTAATGTCAGGCTTGCTCGATGCGTTCGCTGCCGGCAAAGGTGCTTTCGCAATGAGGTCTACATATTCACTGCGAATTGGCGTGAACACTCCATAGTGCGGATAAATGCGGCCGCCGGTCGCAGGAATTTCAATTCCCTTGTTCCGCCACTCGTGCGCACCGACGAGTCCAGACAGCTCTCGCAACGAAGCCACCAAGGGCGCATCGGATGGACCCCAGGCTTCCGTGCAGGCTTCGCGCATGTCGGGTGCACGACGCAACGCAATGCCGTAGTCGGCGTCTATCGGTATCAGCAACATGCCCAACGTCCGGGCGCGCTGTGACCGCGCTTGCCGCAATTGATTGAATGCGTCAGCGGGCGAAATGGGCGGCGCGGACGTCGCGGCCCGCCTGGGCCTTCGCTGTGGCCGGTCGATGCGCGTTGCGAGCGCCACGAGCAGCTGTCGCGCATTCTGGAAATCGCCGCGCCAAAGGAGTCCCGTACCCTGCGTGGCCAGCACTTGCGCTGCGTCGCCCGTGGTGCGGTCATCCGCGATTTCCACGCGAGCAGGAGGCGGGGATCCCCGTTCCGAACGCCAGCGCGCTGCCCGCGCCTCGCCACCTTCGGTCCAGCGCAGTACCGGCATCCTGTCCGGGGTGGAATCGGTCAAGGTGGTGTCAGTTAGGACATGCTGCGCCAACGCAATCGCTCGAGGAACGCGCGGTGCAGCAGGACCCATACAACGGCAGGCACGACGGCCGGCAGAATAAGCGAACCGAATTGATAGGCGAAAGCGATTATTTCGCGCTGCAGTCCGGAAAAGCCGGTCTGGGATGCGATGGCAGCGGGCGCCACGATGGCAATTCCCTTGAGAAAGTCAGCCAACACACCCCACACGACAAAGGGCAGCATCACGCCATAGCCGATCGTCAGCGTGCGCCACCACCTCCCCTCCCGTGCCGCCAACGTCAGCGCCGCAAACAGCGGCATGCCGAACGCGTAGACGAGCATATTGACGTCAATGCTGACCACACCTGCGCCCATGCCCTCGCCAGGTTTCAGCGTGGTCAGGAAAGACAGCGAAGTGCCATCGGATTCGATCCCGCGAACGAGATCACCGAACCCGATGCGGGTGATGAGCCGTGACAGCAGGCGAACCGGCCAGAGCAACAACGTTGCGGTGAGATACCACACCGCAAAAGTGAGCGGCAGCCACGCCAGCGCGGCCAGCACAAATCGGGTCAGCGGGCTTTTCAGGAAACGACGCGGTGCGGGCGCGGCGCCCGCACCCGAAACTTCCGCTGGCGGCGGGACGTCGCGCTCACTCATCCGGCGGCAAGCGCGGGTGGCGGGCCGGGCGGACCACCCTGGACATCCGTGCGCGGAACGCGTCGAACCCAGATCAACCAGACTACGAGCACGTCCAGCATGATCAGCGCCTGCCACACGTAGAGGTGCGCCCATTCGAACATGTCGTAGTTCCACTGTCCGAGATAGAAAAGGCTGATGACGCGCAACACGTTGAGGATTTGCACGGCCAGGATGCCGATCACCAGTCCCACGATTTTGTGTCTCCACGGCGCCGGAAATGCAAATATTGCGGCCAACAGGACCAGCGTGGCCTCCACCCCGTTGCATCCGGCCTCGATCGAGACCGCAAAGCCGTTGGTGGTGCTGCGCATGACCGTGCCGGTCGCTTCCACGCTGCCATCAAAGAGCGTAACGATCCAGGTCGAGATCGATGCAAGCGCACCTGTCCACGGCAGGACCAGCCATGCCTGTACCCAGGGAGTGAGCTCCAGTCCGAACAGCACGGCGAGCATCACCACAAAGAGTATGAAGAAGCGCAACATCGGGGGAATTCTACAGGTTTGCCGCGGAGCGCCGGGGACGGGTCAGGCCCGCGCAAGCGGCGGGTTCTGGGCAAAGTAGCGCGCTACACCGTCGCGGATGGATTCTGCAAATTTCTGCTGGTGGCGCTCGCTACGCAGCTTCAGCTCTTCTTCCGGGTTGGAAATGAACGCGGTCTCGACAAGTATCGAGGGAATGTCGGGGGCCTTGAGCACCGCGAAGCCCGCCTGCTCGACCGTCGCCTTGTGCAATGCATTATGGGTGCCGATGCCGTCCAAAACCTGTCGGCCGACCTTCAGGCTGTCGCTGATCTGCGCGGTTTGTGACAGGTCGAGCAACATGCGCGCGAGCACCGGATCGCGCCGATCCAAGTCCACCCCGCCGATCAAGTCCGCGCTGTTTTCTTTCTGCGCAAGCCACTTCGCGGCAGCGCTGGTGGCGCCGCTTTCCGACAACGCGAATACCGACGAGCCGCGCGCATTTGGCTCGCGGAAGGCGTCCGCGTGAATCGAGATGAAGAGGTCAGCTTGTACCCGTCGCGCCTTTTGCACGCGGTCGCCAAGTGGCACGAAGTAGTCGCCGTCGCGCGTGAGCATCGCGCGCATGTTGGGCTGGGCATCGATCGCGGCCTTGAGCTTCCTCCCGATCGCCAGCACCACATTCTTCTCGTAGGTGCCCCGGTGTCCGATTGCACCCGGGTCCTCGCCGCCGTGACCAGGGTCGATGGCGATCGTGATTCGCCGCGATGGATGTCTGGTTTCCGTTCGCGCTTCCGTGCGCTCGTGCGGCTTGACCTGGGCTGAATCGCGCTGCTGCAGCGGCGTAGGCTCCACCGGGCGCGCCAATGCGACACTGTCCCTGGCGCGCTCGCCTTCGAGCAACGCCATCATCGGGTCAATGGGCGTCAACGGATAAACATCCAGAACGAGGCGATGGCCGTATTCGGCAAAGGGCTTCAAGGCAAACGCGTCCGCCTTTACCTGAGATTTCAGCTCGAGCACGATCCGCACCACCGTCGGTGACTTCTTGCCGACGCGGATGCGCGCGATGTACGGATCGTCAGGCTGCACGCGTGAAGGCAGTTGCGCAATTTCCGACGTGAGCTCTATACCGTCCAGGTCCAGCACCAACCGTTCCGGATTCTTGAGGACGAGCAATTGATGTGTGATCGGTGCCGGCGCCTCGAGGATGACGCGCGTGTACTCCTGCGCCGGCCACATGCGCGCGGAGGCGATGCGCCCCGCCTCTCCCCACGCATTGGGGAGCAGGAGCTGAGTCGCGGGCAACAGCAACCATTGGCACAGCCGGCGCCGCTCGATCGAAACGCGGATCAGCCCGTCGTTGTCGATGACGCGATGGCGCGGCTTATCGCGTGCAGGCATCGTTCACCCGCCGGCGTGTGGGCGGAAAGTACAAGCTCGCGACCCGTCGTGTCCTGACCGGGGTGGCGAAGCACAAGATCGAGGTCCGCCGCCGGCAATAGGCCCGTGACCCGCTCCGGCCATTCGACCAGGCAGACCGCATCGTCGCGGAAGTAATCGGCCAGACCCGCAGTTTCCCATTCGCTTGGATCGGCGAACCGATAAAAATCAAAGTGATAGAAGTATAAGCTCGAAAGCAGATAATGTTCAACCAGCGTATAGGTCGGGCTCTTGACCGGACCCACCCATCCTTTTGCGCGAAGCGCACCACGAACCAGTGTGGTCTTGCCCGCGCCAAGGTCGCCGTGGAGTAGGACCACCATTCCACCGTGAAGTGCGGCCACCAACGCCGCGCCGACCCTTTCGGTCGCGGCGGCATCATTAAGGTGAAAATTGCGGGGCATGGGATGACGCCGTCGAACAAGGTGGAAGACGCGAATGGTTTACGCTTGGCAACGATGAACAATGATACCGGTGCAGACCCTCCGATACCCCTTTCGTCAGGGGCACCCGCGACGCGCGATTGGGCCGCACTCGCGTCCGAAGTCGCTGCCTGGGGACGCGACCTGGGATTTCAGGCGATCGGCATCAGCGACACAGAGCTGGGTGTCGAGGAAGAGCACCTCATGCGTTGGCTCTCTGCGGGCAGGCACGGGGACATGGACTACATGGCACGCCACGGTGCGGCACGCGCGCGACCGGCTGAACTCGTCCCCGGCACCATCCGCGTCATCAGCGCGCGCATGAACTACTGGCCGGAAGCGGGGGCGGATGCCGCCGCCGTGCTGGCCGACGGACAAGCCGCCTACATCGCGCGCTACGCGCTAGGGCGCGATTATCACAAGGTACTGCGCGGTCGCCTGCAGCAACTCGCTGACAGGATTGCCGACGAAGTGGGCGCATTCGGCTACCGCGTATTCACTGACAGCGCCCCTGTGCTCGAGGTGGCGCTCGCCGCCAAGGCGGGCCTGGGCTGGCGCGGCAAGCACACGCTGCTGCTGACCCGCGACATGGGCTCCTACTTTTTCCTGGGGGAAATCTACACGGACCTGCCGCTGCCGCTGACCGATCCGCAATCGGGCCACTGCGGGAGTTGCACCGCGTGCATCGATGCCTGCCCTACCGGCGCGATCGTCGCGCCGTTCGAGCTCGATGCGCGGCGCTGTATTTCCTACCTGACGATCGAGTTGCCGGGAGCCATTCCGGAGAACCTGCGTCCGCTCATCGGCAATCGCGTCTACGGCTGCGACGACTGCCAGCTTGCCTGTCCCTGGAATCGTTTCGCGCACAATACCAACGAGCAGGATTTCAACGCGGTGCGCCATGGCCTGGACCGCGCGCGCCTGGTCGAATTGTTCCTGTGGACGGAAAGCCAATTCCTGAACCGCATGGAAGGCAGCGCCATCCGGCGCATCGGTTACGAGCGGTGGTCGCGCAATCTCGCAGTCGGCCTGGGCAACGCGCCGTGGAGCGCCCAAGTCGTCGCAACGCTCGAGCAACGGGCCGACGATCCGTCGCCCGTGGTGCGCGAACACGTGGCGTGGGCGCTGGCGCGGCAGCGTGATAAAACTTCCGCGCCCTGATCGCCAAGGGCTAACGGATCAGCTGATTCATCGACACGATCGGCAACATCACGGCCAGGACGAGCACCAGCACGATCGCACCCATCACGACGATCAACGCGGGCTGCAGCAATGCCGCGAGCCATCCCAGGCGACGTTCGGCATCGCGCTCGAGTTCCTCGGCGGCGCGTTGCAACATGGGGCCCAAGCGGCCGCTGCTCTCCCCGTTGGCAACGAGATGGATGAGCACGGGAGGAAACGCCGCCTGCTCCTTCAACGCGCGGGACAACGTCACGCCTTCGCGCACGAGCGTTGACGCCGCCAGCGCGGCGCGGTGCAGCGGAATCATGCGTACCACGAGAGACGCGGCATCGAGTGAGCGCAGCAACGGCGCGCCACTGCCGACAAGAATAGCGAGCGTACTCGCGAAGCGCGCCGAGTCGAGACTGCGCGCAAGCTTGCCGATCACCGGCAGGCGCAGCAGGAATGCATGCCAACGCGCGCGGAACGCCGGCCTGCGATTGGCCCAGGCGAAGCCCGCGATGGCTGCGACGAGGAGTCCGAGCCAAAGCCATCCCGTGGCCCTGAAAAATGCGCTCGTCGCTATCAACGCCTGCGTGAGCCACGGCAAGGTCTGGCGACTTTGCTGATAGACCGAGACCACCTGCGGCACCACGTATGCCAGCAGGATCGCGATGACAGCAAAGGCAATCACGGTAACGACGGCAGGATAGATCAGCGCCAGCACGACCTTCTGCCGCAGTGCCTCGCGCGCCTCGAGGTAATCGGCAAGACGAGCCAGCACATCCGCGAGTCGTCCGGTTTCAGCGCCTGCACCGACCAAGCCGCGATACAGCGGCGAAAAAGTCCGCGGATACCGGGCCAGCGCCGCCTGCAGCGCTTCTCCGGACGCGATGTGGGTCCGCAGGTCCGCAACGATCTTCGCGGCGCGCGCATCGTCAGCCTGTTCAGCCACGGCGGCGAGTGCCTGATCGAGCGGCATGCCGGATTGCACCAGCGTGGCCAACTGACGCGTGGTGAGCGAAATGAGCGGCGCGGGAAGCCGTGCGGATTGCAAAACATCGGCGCGCGCGGCCGCAGTCTCGACCGCAGTGGGGGTCAGGCCATCAGCACGCAGATGGTCCCGCGCGGCGCGCGCGTTGTCGGCTTCCATGACGCCCTGCCGCATGCGGCCCTGCGCATCGACGGCCTCCCAACGAAACGACGCACCCATCAGCGCCCGTTCATGCCACGTCACGCGTCGCGCGTCACGCGCAGCAGTTCGGCGAGCGACACCGATCCGTCCGCGATCCAGCGTGCGCCATCGGCGCGCAACGAGTGCATTCCACCGCGACTCGCCGCCGCACGCAGCGCTAGTTCGCCAGCGCCGTCGTGGACGTTGCGGCGAATGGCGTCATCGACCGCCAGCAGTTCATACACACCGGTACGGCCACGATGACCGGTCTGGTTGCAAGTCTCGCAGCCCGGCGCGGTCCACACCGGTTGTTCCACAGGCAGGTTCAAGGATACGTTGAGATTTGACTCTCCCGAAGACGGCGCATGCGCCACCTTGCACGCCGGACACAACGTGCGCACCAGCCGCTGCGCCAACACTCCCAGCAGGCTCGACGCCAGGAGGTAGGGTTCGACACCCATATCCGACAGTCGTGTCACGGCGCTCGTTGCGTCGTTTGTATGCAGCGTGGCCAGCACGAGGTGGCCCGTCAGCGAAGCCTGCACGGCAATTTGCGCGGTCTCCAAGTCGCGGATTTCCCCGATCATGATGATGTCCGGGTCCTGCCGCAGAATGGCGCGCAGCGCGCGCGCGAAGTCCAGTTCGATGTGCGCATTGACCTGCGTCTGCGCCACACCATCCAGCGCGTACTCGATCGGGTCTTCGACGGTCATCATGTTCACCGACCCGCGCGGCAGGCGTGACAGCGCTGCGTACAGCGTCGTCGTCTTGCCTGAACCCGTGGGGCCAGTGACGAGCACGATGCCGTGAGGTTCGCGGATCAACCGGTCGATAACGTCGCGGGTGGCTTCGTTCATGCCGAGCGCGGCGAGGTCGAGGTGTGCTGCATCCTTGTCGAGCAGGCGCAGCACGACGCGTTCGCCGATCCCCGTGGGGAGCGTCGACATGCGCACATCCACCTGCTTGTCCCCAAGCTTCAGCGCGATGCGGCCATCCTGCGGCAGCCGCTTTTCCGCAATGTCGAGACTGGCCATGATCTTGAGGCGCGAGACGAGCGCCGCGTGCAATGCGCGTGGCGGCTCGATGACATCGCGCAGCGTGCCGTCAACGCGAAAGCGCACCACCGAGCGCGTTTCGTAGGGCTCGAAATGCAGGTCCGACGCTCGCTCCCGCAGCGCCTGCAGCAACAGCGCATTGATCATGCGGATGACCGGCGCCTGGGTCGAGCTGTCGAGCAGGTCCTCGCTGACCGGCAGGTCCTGCATCAGTCGGGTGAGATCGGTTTCGCGTGCCAAGTCGCCCGCCCAAGTCGCCGCGGCGGTGGGGGCACCCTGGTTGTACGCGCGAGCCAGCTCGGCCGCGAATTCTTCGGCGCCGACTGCGCGCGTGACGAGTGGCCGCTGCAGCACGCGCTTGATCTCGACGACGCCGTCGGCAGAAGCGTCTGGGCGGGTAAGCACCACGACAGCATCGCCTTCCATGCCGGTGGCGAGAACGCCGTGCGACTTCGCGAATGCGTAGGGAATCTGCGCCGCAAACCTCGCGGCGTCGGCGGGCAGAGTCGATCGGGCCGTCATGGGGAGGATGCGGGCCGGGGGGCGGCGCCTAGTAGGACGTGGGCGCCGCCGAGGACGAGGGCGCCACCGGAGGATAGGGCGAACCCTCCGGCGCGGGAGGTGGCTGAGGCGGAACGCTGGCCGGCGTGCCGGGCATCACGCCTTCGGGCGGCAACGTAGGTATCGAGGGATCTTTCCAGAACCACAGCGGCTTGCCCAGGTTGTTCTGCTGCTGGTTCATGATGTAGTCGTACCGATCGGACGTCAGCGCGCGCCCTTGCGAATCGTTGCGCACGACCGTCGGTTTGATGAACACGAGCAGATTGGTCTTGGTCCGCTGCCGCTTGTCGTAGCGGAACAACTGGCCGACTACCGGAATGTCGCCGGCCCAAGGCAATTTGTCCGTGCCGTTGTTCTGCGCATCCTGGATGAGGCCGCCCAGCACGATGATCTGGTTGTCGTCGACACTCACAGTCGACTCGAGCGCACGCTTGGACAGGACGATCCCGGTCGTGGTCGTGATCGATTCGACGCGCGAGACTTCCTGATAAATGTTGAGACGCACGGTGCCACCTTCTGTGATCTGCGGCTTCACCCGCAGCAGCACGCCAACGTCGTGGCGCTCGAAGGTCTGGAACGGCGTCACCGTCGAGGTATTGCCGGTGGTTGCGTATTGCCCGGTCACGAAGGGGATGTTCTGGCCGACGATGATCCGCGCCTCCTCGTTGTCCAGGGTCAACAGTGTCGGCGTCGACAGGATATTGGCGTTGGCATCCTGTTCCAGCGATCGGATCAGCAGCGCCAGGTTGGTGATCACGCCAATGCCCGGGATGGCGATCGTGCCGTTGATGAGTCCCAGGTTCAGACCCTGGCCCAAATTAGTGAGGTTGAGCGCACCGCTGATGATGTTGTTGCCACTGTCGCGCGCGCCGAAGTTGGTGCCGCCGAAGCCCTGCACGCCATCGCGATTGAGCCCCTGCAGCACCTGCCACTGGATACCGAACTGCGCCGCCTTGTCGGATGTCACTTCGACGATCAGCGCTTCGACGAATACCTGGGCGCGGCGCACATCGAGCCGGTCGATGATCGAGCGCAAGTTATTGTAGATCGGCTCCGGACCCATGATGATCAGCGCGTTGTTGGCGACGTCCGCCTGGATCGTCACGTTGCCCGTGTTATTGCCGCCACCGGCGCCGCTGGTGAATGGGTTGGAGGTTGCCGCAGGTGCCGCCGACGCCGGCGCCGGCGTACCACTGCCGGCCATGGTGCCCATCTGGTTGCCGAACGAGCCTTGAGAGGATGGTCCCGGCGCCTGCTGCACGTCACCGCCGCCCGTAAGCAGCGCTCGCAGCGTTTGCGCGACGCGCGCGGCATCGGCATTGCGCAGGTAGACGATGAACATGTTGCCGCCCGCACGTTGCGGTGTGTCGAGTTGCTCGATCATCGCTTTGATGCGCGCAGCGCGGCCGGGGTTTTCCGTGCGCAGGATGACGCTGTTCGAGCGCGGATCGGCAACGATCATCACCCGCTGTTGCGCATCACCCGGTGTTCCTCCCTGCGTGGCGGTATCCGCGCCGACGAGTTTGTTGAGCAGCGGAACGAGGTCGATCGCAGACGCGTTCTTCAGTGTGACGATCAGCGGTTCCCCGCTCGGCGGCACATCGAGCGACGCGATGATCTTGTCGATGCGCCGAAGGTTGTCGGCGTAATCCGTGATGATGAGGGAGTTGGTTCCGGCGTACGCGGCGATGCTGTTGTTGGGCGTGATCAGAGGACGCAGCACGTTGACCAGCTGGAGTGCGGATTCGTAACGCAGCGTGACCACCTGCGTGACGAGGCGGTCCCCGCTCCCGCTGACCGGACCGCGCAACACCTCCGAGCCGTGTTGCTTGCCGTCCGCCTCCATGACCAGCTTGGTCACGCCATTGCCTTCGACGGCGACGATGCCCTGCAATCGCAGCGCCGAGAGCAGCGTCGGATAGACCAGTTCTCGCGCCACCGGCCGGGCCGAGACGATATTGATCGTGCCCTTGATCTTGGGATCGAGGATGAAATTGCGGCCCGTGATTTCCGCTGCCGCCTTCACCACGGCGTCGATGTCGGCGTTGACGAAGTTCAGGGTGACCATGTCGTCGGCGGCGGACGAGACAATGGCCAGGGCAAACAGGGCCCCGGCTGCCAGTCTGGCAGCACCGCGAAAACAACGGCGGATGAGGTCAGTTTTCAGAATAGGGCCGGACCGGCGGTTGGGTATCCATCGGGGGCAGCCATCGACAACGACGTTGGCCCTTTTTCTGGGGCGTCACTGCATATGAATGATCGCTGGCGATGATAGCATGGGGCCCCGCCGCTCGCCCTTCGCCCGTTTCCCCCACTTCCCGGCCCGGTGGCCAAGATCCCAGCCGACGGGAAAGCCAGTGCTGGAAATTCGGTTTTTGCCGCAATCGGCATTCGAGACGAATCCAAAACACCGACTTTGTGCATCCAATCGAGGAAACCAGCCCTTGAATGGAGAAATGATGAACTTTCGCCCGTCGCCGCCCCCCCTGTCCCTTGCCGCCCGCCGTATTGTCCTGGGCGGGGCCGTCCTCGGCGCGCTGATCGTCGCCTTCGGTCCCTACGCCCCCCCGGTCCAGGCCGACGAAGGCGAATCCAGTACCCGGATGATCCAGACCTTGGTGGTCGCGCAATCCGAGGTCGCAAAGTCCTCCAACGAAGCCGTCAGCGGGGCGAAGGAAGCGGCACAGGTCGCCAAGGACGCCGCCAAGGAGGCCGCGCAGGTTGCCAAGGATGCCGCACAAGTTGCCAAGGATGCCGCGGATAGCGCCGATAACCCCGGCAACATCACCATCGACCGCCATGGAATTCGCATCGAAGAAGGCGATTCGGGCAGCGGAAAGCGCAAGCGCGTCACGGTCGGTCTCGGAGGCACCGATCGCGAGTACGACTCCTTCGAACAGTTCGTGCATGAGGACCGCGGACTCGCGTTCATGGTCGTTGCGATCGTCTTTGTCGTCTTCCTCACCCCCGTGCTGATCACCGGACTCCTCATCTGGTACAAGCTGCGCAAGAACAGGATGCTGAACGACACCATGGTCCAGCTCGCCGAAAAGGGGCTGGCCCCCACCGCCGAGATGCTGCAGGCGCTGCAATCCGGCCGGACCGTGGCGGCGGCTACGGCGGTGGCGGCGAGGGCAAGCGTCATAGACCAGGTCAAGACGCTGCGCACCCAGGCTGCATGGTCGGACTTGCGCAAGGGTGTGATCCTGGCAGCGCTCGGCCTGTCGTTCGTCGCCTATTCGATGTTCGACGACCGGTCTCCGAATTGGATCGGACTGGTCCTGCTGTTCCTGGGCATCGGCTACGGATTCCTGTGGTATTTCGAGGATCGCCAGCTCGCCGCACCCGCCAGCGTTCCTCCTCCACCGCCGGCGGGAGGCGTGTGAGGGAACCGCCATGCAGCCAGCGAACCGCTTTGACAGGCTACTAGCTACGGAATGTCCCCTCCCGAGGTTTCCGATGCGACCCTCATCGCGCGCACGCTGGTTGGGGACGACCGGCATGCGTTTGCCGAACTCGTACGCCGCCATCAGTCGACGGTTCGCGCCTGTCTGCGCAAATTGACCGCCGGCAACCACGCCTTGGCCGATGACCTGTCACAGGAGACCTTCGTGCTCGCCTGGCGCAATCTCAAGTCGTTCCGGCAGGAGGCGCGCTTTTCGACCTGGCTCTACCGGATCGCGACGAATTGCTGGCTGGCGGACGCGCGCAAACGCAAGGACGAATTGCTCGGTGATCGGGATGACTCCGTTGCCGACGAGGCTGGGGGCGACGGGCCGGAGGGCGACGCATCCCACGCCAACCACGCGCGCGGCGCGTCGCTCAAGCTCGACCTGGAACGGGCGCTGGCTGTGCTGACCGAAGGGGAACGCGCAGCGATCGTGCAGTGCTACCATAATGACCTGACGCACGAGGAAGCGGCTTATGTGCTGAATTGCCCGGTCGGCACGGTCAAGACCCACGTGCTGCGAGGCAAGCAAAAACTGAAGGTGGCCCTGGCCGCCTATGCACCGGAATCGACATGAACATGTTCCCCGACCCCACTGCCGGCGCCTCGTTTCCCAACTCAGTTTCCAACTCAGTTTCCAAC
>JBDTPJ010000061.1:0-21097 GCA_039932755.1 Betaproteobacteria bacterium | reverse complement strand
AAGGCGACGAGTCCGATCACCGCGTCAAACGCGAATCCGCGGGAGAAAACCGGCTGGGTCGCAACCGCTGGCTTGATTCACTCAAGGAGCAATGTTCCGGCCAGGAACAATGCGAACAGACTGGACAGAAACGTCTGATCCAGGTAGCCGATCAGTCGGGCAGGGGAAGCGCCAATCGCGTTGACGACACCCGGCCAATGGGATGAGAGCACGACCCATGCTGCAATGGCCGGCAATGCGAGCAGGTGCAGATTGCGTCCACCCGCTCCGCCGCCAAACGTGCCGAAGAGGACGCGTGTGCCGGGAATCGTATTCATGGGGCGATAAGTGTCCTGACGTCGGAAAGTGTATCCGTAAATCAGGGCCGTACTGGGCAATCCGTCGCCCCCTCCGGCCGGTCCGGCCGATGAACGTCGCCATTTCCTACTTGCGCGAATGCTCCGGCAGGATTAGATTGTTACGCTTGTTGTGTCGGGACTGATCAGTATTCGCCGGGGCTTATGGCCCGCGGAAGGGAGTACGGTCAGAAATCGCCACCAGCGGGCGTTTGAAATATCCAGTTTGTCTAGCCAGATTCGAGGGGACACCATGCACGGAAATTCCGCGTCGTCTAACGGACAGGTCGCAGGTTCATCGCTGTTCGCAAAAGGTATTGCCAGGGCCGCGATGGCCGCGATGTTGGTGCTGTCACTGAGCCCGGGCGCAAATGCCGCGCCCGTCGCCAGCGAGGCCGGAGTGCCTGTGGCCAAGGTCGGCGCGCCTTCTGGCGCTGGCTTGGTTCCTGATGGCTTTCCGGGGATCAACCAATCGGGTGTCCTCACCGTTATGGTCGAGATGCAGGGCCAGGCAGCGGCGCTTAGCTATGCAGATTCGTTGAAGGCCACGGCCGCGCGTTCCGGCGTAGCGAGCGTCGGTAGTCTGGCGCCTGCAGCGCGTGATTCGGCCATTCAGGCCGCGGTAGTCGTCGCCAAGTCCCAGGTTTCGAAGAACGAAGCGGCGCAACAGGCCATCCTGCCGCAACTCAAGGCGTTGGCGGTGAACGGAAAAGTCATCTTCCGCACCAAGAGCGCCTATAACGGCGTTTCGCTCCAGGTGGCTCGCGGTCAAATCGACCAGCTGAAAACGCTGCCTGGCGTCAAAGACGTCCATGTGCATATTCCTAAATTCATGACGGCCGCCTCGGATATCGATTTCCTGAATGCGCGCCAGTCCTGGACCAAGGTCAACCCTTCCAATCCGTACGGCGTCCACGGTGAAGGCATCAAGGTTGCCATCATCGATAGCGGCCTTGACTACGTTCACACCAACTTTGGCGGCCCTGGCACACCAGCGGCCTATGCTAGCGTGACGGATACCGGCCCGGTGCCCAACGCGTATTTCCCGTCGTTCAAGGTGCCCGGCGGCTACGATTTCGCCGGCGACGCCTATGACGGCAGCAATACGCCGGTTCCCGATGCCAATCCGATGGACAGCTCCAATGGCCACGGCACCGCATGCGCGAGCCTGATCGGCGGCCTGGGCGTTGCATCAAACGGCAGCACTTACGTCGGCACCTATGACCTTGCGACCAACATCGGCGGGATGAGAATCAGCCCGGGCTTTGCACCCAAAGCGTTCCTCTATCCTCTGCGTGTGTTCGGAGTCTCGGGTTCGACCAATCTCGTCATCGAGGCGATCGATTGGGCAATTGACCCGAACGGCGATGGCAACATCGCCGACCACATGGACGTGATCAGCATGTCGCTTGGTGCCAATATCGGCGCGGCGACCGACCCGGACAGCATCGCTGCTTCCAACGCGGCAGCGGCAGGCGTCCTCGTCGCCTCCGCAGCGGGTAACGCTGGCGACTCCTACTACATCGTCAGCAGCCCATCGGTCGGAACCAACACGCTGAGCGTCGCCGCCTCGTTCAACGACACGGGCGGCTACATCTACAATTCGAACGTTACGCCGAACAGCCCGCCCGCGATTGCGGGACAGAGCTACAAGACCATTTATGGCAGTCCGAGCCCGGCGGTTGCGCCGGCCGGCCTGACCGGAAACGTCGTGATGGCCGATCCGCCGACAGGCTCCGCTGACGGTGTCAGTCCACTGCTCAATGCGGCCGCGATTGCCGGCAACGTTTGCATGATCGACCGCGGCGTTATCGGATTCGCCAACAAGGTCAAGCTGTGCCAAGACGCAGGCGCCATTGCAACCATCGTGGTGCAAAGCGCCGCCGGCAGCGGCACGCCATACCCCATTACGATGGCGTTGACCGGCCCGCCGACGAGCAGCATCCCGGCGGTCATGATCGGGTTGAACGAAGGTGCAGCGATCAAGGCGCAGCTCGTGCCAGGCCCCGTGAACGTCACCATCAACAACGACAGCGGCTTCTTCTCCGTCGCTACCACGGCGGCCGACACCATGGCGAGCTACAGCGCGCGTGGCCCGCGATTGGGCGACAGCATGCTGAAGCCCGACATCACTGCGCCGGCGGAAGTTGTCGGCATCGCCGTCAGCTTGAGCGGCACGAGCGTGGGCGGCTTCAATGGCACCTCGTCCGCGACGCCGCACATCGCCGGCATCATGGCCCTTATGCGTCAGCTGCACCCGACCTGGACGGTCGAGGAGCTGAATTCGATGGTGATGAATACAGCCACCCATAACCTGTTCACGGGTCCTGGCGGGACGGGCGATCAATACGGCGCAGGTCGCGCCGGTGCTGGTCGCGTGGACGTAGGCAACGCCGTGCTGGCCAACGTGGTCGCCTACAACGCCGACCCCGGTCTCTACAGCGTATCGTTCGGCGTCGTCGAAGTCCCGGTTGCGTCTACGGTGTCCTTGACCAAGAACATCACGGTCTCCAACAAGGGCACGGTTCCGGTCACGTACAACCTTTCGTACGCGGACGCCACGCCCGTCAACGGAGCAAGCTTCACGGTGGGTTCCGGTGGGCCTATCACCGTCCCGGCGGGCGGCACGGTTTCTGTGCCGATCACCTTCGACGCAACGGGTAACCTCCTGAAGCACGTGCGTGAAGCCTCCGTTCCGCTCCAGCTGCCCGCGGGCACGTCGCGCCAGTGGCTGACGGAAAAAACCGGCTACGCGGTATTTACGCCAACCGGCGGCACCGAGCCTGTCTTGCGCGTTGCGCTTTACGCCTCGCCTAAGCCAGCGTCGTCGATGCACGCCACGACCACGTCGGTGGCAACCGGTGCGCCTGTCGCCAGTTTCAATCTTGCCTTGGCAGGTTCGGAGATTGATACGGGTACGGCTTATCCGATCGACATCAAGAGCCTGGTGAAAGGTTTTGAACTCCAGTACACCAGCCCGCTGATCGGATCGGCGACGCCGCCGACGGATCCGAACGTCCTGAAGCATATCGGTGTGACGAGCGACTACCTTGAACGCGGCGCGGGTACGGCCAATACGGTGCTGACGTTCGGACTGGAAGGTTTTGGTCCGGCGACAATCCCGTCGTACCAGAGCTCGGACAAGGAGGTCTACATCGACATCGATGGCGACGGTAATTTCGACTATGCCGTCTACTTAAGCTCGGCCGCCAATGGAACGGCACCGAGCAATGCGTATTTCCCCGTCGTCGTGCCGTTGGCCGGTGGCGGATCGTTCACGCGTTTCCGGACTAACGGTTTCAATCCGAACGCGCTGGACACCAATGCCTACAACAACAATGCGGTGACTATTCCGGTCCTGGCTGCGGACATCGGCCTGACCGGCGCCGGAGGCACCAAGTTCTCCTATGAAGTAGTCACTTTCGACTACCAGACGGGTAACCTGGTCGATGACTCCGGGCTGCTGACCTACGACATGGCCAATCCGGGTATCGACGCGCAGGGCGGGAATCTTGATCCGTTCTTCTACTTCGATCTGTCGACGACGACGATTCCGGTCAACTACAACGGCATCAACTACCAGTTGAACGATTCGCAGGGCGTTCTGCTGTTGCATATGCACAATGCCAGCGGCGCGCCTGCGGAAGTGGTCGGTGTCGGCCCGCCGGTAGCCAACCTGTTCTGGCGTCACGAGTTCGACTTCAACTACCTGTGGCTGATGAATGTGGCTACGGCAACACCCATTGCCTTGCCGGTGGTTTCCGGGGCCGCGTGGGTTATGGCTGGATCGGGTGATTTAGACGGTGACGGCAAGAATGACTACGTCTGGTATCACGCACCTTCGGGCACCGCGTATGCGTGGCTCATGAACGGTGCCGGCGTGAAGCCGGGAGGCGTCGTGCTGTTGGGCCTGGTCGGAGCGGGCTGGGTAATCGAAACCGTGGCTGACCTCAACGGGGACGGCACCGCCGACATCCTGTGGCGGCATTCCGGTGGAGCGGTCTACGCCTGGTACATGAATCCGGACGCGACCATCGCGAGCGTCGTATCGCTGGGCGCGGTTGCAACTCCGGATTGGCGTCTGGCCGGCACGGGCAGGTTCGACGGCAACGCCACGCAGGACATCGTGTGGAGCTATGAGGTGGCCGGTCCGCTCAAGGGAGCAGCGTTTGCGTGGCTGATGAACCCGGCGGGTGGCGTGTCCTCGGTCGTTAACATGGGCCTCAACGGCGGCGCGCTCGTTGCCAAGGTTGGTGATTTCGATGGCGATGGAATGGCGGATCTGTTGTGGCGTGACGACCCGTCAGGCGCGAACACGCTTTGGTACATGAACGGCACGACCCTCAGCGTATCGGAGGCGATGCCCGTGATGCCGACAGGTTGGGAGGCTGGTGCCAAGGGTGACTTCAACAGTGACGGCAAGGCGGACCTGCTGTGGCTGCTTCCGTCCGCGTCGGGTCAGCTCACGCAGTGGCTCATGAACGGCCGTGGCAATGCGCCCACAGTCAATAACCTGGGCAACGTCGGTTCGAACTGGTTCCTGCCGGGTCAATAGCCAAATCTGTTTCTGCAACGGTTGGGGCTGCCGAAATCGGCAGCCCCATTCTTTTGTTGCTGCTGCTGCAACATCAGGCACACCCGCGCATTGCGGAATTTTCCACTTGCATCGGTCAACTTGAGACGCAACAATCGCGTTTTGTTGCGGCTTTGATTTTTTACAATCGCATGACGCCGGAGCGCGCGTGAATTTGAACCTGTCGCGAGCGAAGGTCGCGTTCGCGCTATTGCATCGGCACCTCCGGATCGCCGGCGTTAATCCTGCCCGCTGGATCTGGGTCATCTGGCGCACCCTGCGTGTCATCGGCGCTGGCGGCCTGTCGGCAAAGCTCGACCGGCACGCGGCGGACCAGGAGCTGTACTCCGAGTATGCCGCGTGGCAACAGGTGCATCTGACACTCAACGATGCCGATCGCACGAAGATCACCGCACGCATCCGAGAAGCCGGTCCGCTTCCATTGCTGTCGGTGGTTATGCCGACGTACGACACCCGCCCGGCTTGGCTCTACGAGGCCGTACGCAGCGTGCGCGACCAGCTTTATCCGCGCTGGGAACTGTGCGTTGCCGACGATTGCTCGACGACCTCGGAAGCGCAGGACCGGGTGCGCGCATTGACGCTGGCCGACGAGAGGATCCGCGCGGTTTATCTGGAATCCAACGTGGGAATCGGCCTGGCTTCGAATGCGGCCATCGATTTGACGCGTGGGGAATTTGTCATCCTGCTGGACCACGACGATGTGCTTGCGCCGGAGGCGCTGTACGTCGTGTGGGAGGCGATCTGCGCGTTTCCCGATGCGGACATCTTCTACAGCGACGAGGACAAGCTGGGCGAGGACGGGAACTTGCGCGATCCGCATTTCAAGCCCGCATGGGATGATGATCTGGCGCTGACGATGAACTATCTCGGGCATCTTGTCGCCATTCGGCGCTCGCTCTTGCGCGACGTCGGCGGATTTGCGGCAGGACTGGATGGCGCGCAGGACTGGGACTTGCTCCTGCGCTGCTCGGAAGGCACGACACCGGATCGCATTCGCCACATCCCGCGCGTTCTTTACCACTGGCGCGTGCATCGCGATTCCACTGCCGCCGGATTGGCGGCCAAGCCGGGCGCGGAACACGCGCAACGCACAACTATCGAGCACGCGCTGCACCGTCGGGCCATTTCCGGAAAAGTCACCCAGACCGACCACGGTTGGCGCGTGGAGCGAACGCCAGTCCTGGGCAAGTCGGTTTCGATAGTCATCCCTACACGCGGGCGTGTGGACTTGTTGCGGCCGCTCCTGGCGCGCCTTGCCGAGCTGACGACCGCATTCAAGACCGATGTCGTGGTGGTGGACCAGGATCCGGATCCTGCGGCGATTACCAACCTCATCGAAGACATCGCAGGTATTTTGCAGGTGCAGCGGGTTTCCCTGCCCGGTCCATTCAATTTCGCGCGGTCGTGCAATCTCGGCGCCAGCAATGCCCGTGGCGAATTTGTCATATTTCTCAACGACGACGTGCTCCCGGAAGACGCAGCGTGGCTGAGCGAGTTGATCACGCAAGCGTCCCGGCCCGAGGTGGGATGCGTCGGCGCGCTGCTTCGCTATCCGGATGGCCGCCTGCAGCACGCAGGAGTGCTTCTTGGTATCAATGGCGTCGCTGAGCACATCTGGCGCGGTTATCCAGGAACATGGGGCGGCACGCATGGCCGCGCCCGGCAGGTACAGGAGATGACCGCGGTAACCGCGGCATGCATCGCCATGCGCCGCGAAGTCTGGGACCGCGTTGGTGGAATGGATGAAGCCTTTGCGCGCGCGTTCAATGACGTGGATCTCTGCCTGCGCGTGCGCGCTGCAGGATTCAAGGTGATCTTCACGCCGTTCGCCGAAGCGATGCACCTCGAGTCGGCGACGCGCGGTCTCGACGATATGCCCGGGTTGCAGCAGCAATTTCGCGAGGAAGAGCGGCAGTTTCGCGCGCGCTGGAAAAACCTGGAGGTCGACTCGCGCTACCACCCATCGCTTGCGAAGTCAGGAACACCTTACTCGCTGTCCACCACGCCGGCCGTGGTCGCGCCGTGGCGCGCGGCAACCGATCCCACCGTAGGTTCAATCGCCAGATAGCGGCATGTGGCTATGCAACGCGGGGGTGAAGACCAATGCGCACGACCAATGCGCGCAGCACGTCGTCGCCGAGCAGGAGACGGCCCGGTCGGGCCGCTCCCGATCTGTGATTGCCGACTACTGCCCCGGCAGATACCAGTTGGGACCGACCGCGCCGGTCGCGAAGACGCTCGGCCCCGTATTGGGACCATTCATGAACCACTGGAACACCGCACCCGACGGCACGTAATACCAGACGATGTCCATGAGTCCGTCGGAGTCGAAATCTCCGGTCGCGGCTACCTGCCAATCCGGGCCACCAGCCACCGCGGGCAGCAACTGCACCTGGCGCAGCACCGCGCCATTCATGTACCAGATTGCGTTGGCGCCGGCGGCAGGTTCGCGCCAGAAAAGGTCGGACTTGCCGTCGCCATCGAAGTCGCCGACCTTGGCGATGGTCCAGCCCGGTGCGGAGCCCAATGCCGAGACGCTCAGGAGACCACCCGCTTGACTCATGAGCCATCCATAGGCCAAGCCGGACAGGTTCCCGCCTGGTTCATAGATCCAGACCACATCCTGCGCGCCGTCGTTGTTGAGATCGCCGATGCCCGCCACACGCCACGTCGTGTCAACCGCACCGAGTCCGACGACGTTGGCAATGCTGCCGCCCGAATTGAGATACCAGACGTAGACGAGGCCCGACGTGTGACGCCAGAGAATGTCGGAGACGCCGTCGTTGTTGAAGTCGCCGATGCCTTCGATGGTCCATCCGGGACCGACGCCACCGACATAGACGACGCCGTTATTCTTGATTCCGTTCTCGTCCATGAGCCAGATGTAGACACTTGCCGACGGCGCGTAGTACCAGATGATGTCGGAACGGCCATCCTGGTCGACATCGCCCAATCCACCGACGCGCCAGTTGTTGGTCAGGACAGCGTTCAGTGCGACGACCGAGGATACGTAGGGTCCGTACATCAGCCAAAGGTAGTTGGCGTCATATTGATGCCGCCAGAAGAGATCAGCCGCGCTGCTGGCATTGAAATCGGCACCGTAATGCGCGCGGTAATTCTTGGCGCCCATCCCATAACCGGCAACCCGCAAACCGTTGTCAAAAAAATTGAACGCGCGGATTGAATTTCCCAATCCGGTGTTGAACGGTGTCCAGTTCGCGCCATCATCGGAGCTGACGTACAGTCCCGTTGGGTTGAGCGGCCAAACTGCGGCCAGCAACGTCGGTGGTTCCGGAGAGTTGGGGACCAAACCGATGCGTTGCGCAAGCTTGGTGTTCAATCCCGTTTGCACCCAATTGACGCCGTTATTGGTGCTCTTCCAGACGCCGCTGTTGGCATTCGCGGCGGTTTCGGAACTGCTGCTGCGCGCCATGTAGAGGTTGGTCGGATTGTTGGGGTCGACCACCAGGTCGCGCCACGTTCCTGTGGTGCCTGCGTTTGCCATCTTCGCCCAGTTGTCGCCGCTGTCGAGCGATCGATACAGGCCATCGCCGGTGATGGCATATACAGTGGATGCCGTGACGGGGTTGGGCGTAATCGTGCGCACGAACAGCGCACTGCCCGCAAGCGTTGCGTTCTTGTTGATCCAGGTGGCGCCGCCATCGTCCGAACGGTAGATGCCGTAGCCTGCGGATCCCAAAAATCCGACATAGAGCTTGCCGTCGATGCCGCGCGAGATCGTGGCATCGGAACCGATCAATGCCGCGGGCAGGCCGGTGTTGGCGGGGGTCCAGTTGTCGCCACCGTCGATGGATTTGTAGATGCCTTCGGCAAATGAGGAAACCCAAAGCTTGTTGGCGTCGGCGGGATCGATGGCGATCTGGTTGGACAGACCGCTGCGCAGGTTGACCGTGCCAACCTGCTTACGCGTCCAGTTCAGTCCGGCATCGATAGTCTTCCAAACGGCGTCGCTGTTGGTTGCGTAAATCAGGTTTGAATTCGTGGGGTGGGTCTGGATGTCGTTCGTGCTGGAACCGACCAACCCGTTTTGCAGCGGTGTCCATGTGACGCCGTTATCCGTGGTCTTGAAATAGCCGTTGTTGCCGACCGCGTACTTGACACCCGGAATGCCCAGCGGAGTGTCGATGCCGGTCGTCCCTTTCAGGGTGGAATTCCAAAGCGTCCAGGTGATCGTTCCGGCGGACAGCGTGCCCTTGTAGATTCCGCGGTTGCCAAAGCTCACATAGAGTGTGTTGGCATTGTTGTCGTCGAATCCGGCGCCGCCGTTGAAGTCGAGGTCGGGCAGTCCAGCGTTGGCGTCGGACCAGGTGTCACCGCCATTCAGGGAAAGGAACAGCCCCTGGCCGCGTACTGACGCAACCAGGACGCCGGAGGTCGTCCTTTGCGGCGAGATCGTCTGGATAAACGCGCCCGGGAAGCCCTTTTGCACCCAGGTCCCGGCATCGCCTGAGGTGTCGCTGCGCCAGATCCCCTTGCTGGTGGTCGCCACATAGACAGTCGTTGGTGTACTGGCATCGGGGAACGCGCGGCGCACCGGGGCGCCGCCAAAATCCGTGGCACCGCTCACGAGACTCCAGTTGGTGCCGCCATCGACACTGCGAAAGACGCCGCCATTGGTACTGTTGCATGAGGTGGCGGCGTACAAGATGTTGAAATTGGACGGGTGGGTTCCGACGTAGTTGATGTAGCCGCAATTCAATCCGGTATTGATGCTGGTCCAGTTGCCGCCGGTGTCGGTGGACTTGTACACGCCGTGTCCGTCCATCGACGCGTAATGCACCGGCGTGGCCGCGAGGTCACGCGACAGGAAATTGACGTTGTCGTTGGGCAGGCCCGTACTCGCCTTGGCGAACGTGGCGCCGCTATCGGTACTTTTGTAGATTCCCGCGCCGTAGAGTGCCGTGAGGATCGTGTTGGCGTCCGGATAGCGGTTAACGCCCTGCGACACGGTGTACAGGCCGATCGTGGCAAAGCCTTCGACCTTGGCATGGACGGCAGGCGCTATTGAGGACAGAAACAACGCAGCGAGAGTACCGACCCCGAGCAACTTGCGCATCGCGAATCCTTTCAGAGAGAGTTGATCCCCGTGCGGATCGTGTCCGCACGCGGCGCTGAGCCGAAAAACCCTAGCAAGAAAGATGGCGTCCGTCAATCCACATTGAGGGCAATGCGGATGTCATACTTGCCGCGCGTTGTTAGGCGCGGGAGGGCGCACTATCAAACCGGGGTTCGCCGGAAGAATTCCTTGCTGGTTGCCAAGGGGACAGTTGCAATGCGTTCATCTGATGAAAATGGGAAGATAACCGGGCGGTTTGCCTCGAAGGTATTGCCCGGGTTGGCAGGCACGGTCCTGGGCGTGACGCTAATCCTGGCGGGTATCGCCCAGGGTTACGCCGCGGGACCCTTGGTGCAATCGGTCGTGATCAAGTTTCGCGACGCCGTCGTGGCCGCTGATGCGCAGCGCCTGCCGGCCGAAACCACAGCCATGATCGAAGGTGCGCTCGGTACGCCGGTCAGCGAGCTCGAGCGCACCCGCGACGGCGCGTTTGTGCTTCGCCTCGGCCAATCCTTGTCCCTGGATGACGCGCGTGCCGCGATCAATCGGGCACGCAACCTGGGCGATGTACTCTACGCATCTATCGCGCCGTCGGCGCTGCCGGATCCATTGACCATCATGGCCAAGTTGGCCCGGACGCAACCGCCCGTCACGCGGTTGATGGTGAAATTCCGCGATTCCGCGTTGACGCGTGCGTCGGCGCAGAACCAGTCCCTTGCCGCACCGCAACTCGATCGTCTCTCCCAACTCGCGGGCCAGCCGATCGCGCACGAGAGGGCGATGGGAGGCGGCGCGTACGTGGTGCGCCTGATGCAGGCACTTCCCGCAGATCAGGCGTACTCGCTGGCGAAGTATCTCGAGACCGATCCATCCGTCGAATTCGCGGACCCGGACCTGCGCATGTTCCCGACGCTGGTTCCCAACGATCCGCAGTACGCAAACCAGTGGCACTACATGAGCCCGCCGGGTGAAATCGGCGGTGCGAATCTTCCCCCGGCCTGGGATCTGACGACAGGCTCGACCAACATCGTCGTGGCGGTCATCGACACGGGAATCCTGCCGCATCCGGACCTCGTCGGCCGTACGCTGCCCGGCTACGACATGATTGCCGACTGCGCATTGGCCAACGATGCGCAGCCGGGACCATGCACTTGGTCGGGTTCCCCCAGTTACGCTCCCAACTTCACAAGTCGCGATGCGAACGCCGCTGATCCCGGCGACTGGGTTACTGCAAACGAATCCACCGGTTTCGGCACGTCCGCGCCGCCCTACAACTGGTTCCTGAACTGCGGTGCCTCCAATAGCTCCTGGCACGGTACGCATGTGGCCGGCACCATCGGTGCGGTGACCAACAACGGAACGGGTGTCGCGGGCATCAACTGGGTGAGCAAGATCGTTCCGGTGCGCGTGCTTGGAAAATGTGGCGGCTATACATCGGACATCGTCGATGGCATGACCTGGGCCAGCGGGCTGTCAGTTCCCGGCGCGCCCGCCAATCCCAATCCTGCGCGTGTTCTGAACCTGAGCCTGGGCGGCAGCGGTGCGTGCGGTTCCGGCCAACAGAACGCCATCAACGCGATGATCGCGGCGGGAACCACGGTCGTCATCGCCGCCGGCAACGACAACGACAATTACGCGTTGTATAACCCGGGAAACTGCAATGGCGTCATCACGGTGGCGGCAACGCAACGGCAAGGTTTCAAGGCGCACTACAGCAACTATGGCGCCGGTGTCGAGATCGCTGCGCCCGGCGGCGGCAAGGACTTCCCCTCCGGTACCTATTACCGTGTCTTGTCCACGCTGAACAGTGGCACGACCACACCTGTTGCCAACGATCCTTTCTACACAGGCTATGCCGGCACCAGCATGGCCACGCCGCACGTGGTCGGCATCGCGTCGCTATTGCTGTCGCGCAATCCGTCGCTCACGCCCGCGCAGGTCCTGTCGAAGATCCAGACCACGGCGCGTGTGTTTCCGATATCTGCTGGCAACACCTGCGACACGGGGACCACGCGTCCGCCATCCGCGAACTGGGTCAGCTGCACCTGCACAACGGCCATCTGCGGTGCCGGGATTATCGATGCGGGTGCTGCCGTCGCGGCCACCGCGCCGCCTGGCGGCGTCGGTCACGATTTCAACAACGACGGCAAGGGCGACCTGTTCTGGCGGCATCAATACGACCTCAATTACATCTGGCAGATGAATGGATCGATGGCGGCTCTGCTGGCGTTGCCTTCCGTCATTGGCCCGGATTGGGTCGCGGGCGGTTTCGGCGACATCGACAAGGACGGTAACAGCGATATCGTCTGGCACCACACGCCGAGTGGCGGCGTGTACACATGGCTACTGAATGCCGCAGGCGTCAAGGCGGGCGGCGTGCATTACGTGGGAATCGTCGGCCCCAGCTGGAATATCGAAGCGGTGGGCGATTTCAATGGTGATGGCGTGGCCGACATTCTGTGGCGACATAGTTCGGGTGCCGTTTACGTCTGGTATCTCACGGCGGGCAGTGCAATCGGCAGCGTCGTGCCGCTGGGCTCCATTGCGTCCACGTGGCGCGTCGCAGGCATCGGCGATTTCGATGGCAACGGAACCCAGGACATCGTCTGGAGCCACGATGCGAGCGGCACCGCGTACGCATGGACGACGAATCCCGGCGGCGGCGTGTTGTCGGTTGTACTGCTTGGCGCGTCGCCAGGCTCGGTCGTTGCCAAGGTTGCTGACTTCGATGGTGACGGCAAGGCGGACCTCTTCTGGCGCAATCCGACTACTGGAAGCAACGCCATCTGGTACATGAATGGCACGGCTCTAAGCCAGGCGCAGGCGCTTTCCCCGGTCGCGGTCGTGGGTTGGAAACTGGCTGCCACGGGGGACTTTGATGCGGACGGGAAGTCGGATGTCCTGTGGTACTACGCGCCGACCGGACTCACCTACCAATGGCTGATGAAGGGACGTGCTGCCTTGCCGTCGGTCATCGGGCTGGGTTCGGTGGGAACAAACTGGTTCCTGCCCGGACAGTGATCCGGCGAAGGCTTGCCCGCGTCATTGCCCCAACTGCGCGCCGCACGCTGCGTGGCCCCCGCGGAATTTCCTGACCCCTCCGATATATAATTCGCAGTCCGTCCGTCGCATCCGCGGCACCCTTCATAACGAACGGCACAGGATCCATCATGGCAATCCAATTGTTCGTCCCGCGTTTTCGCACGGACGAATGTCTCGAGCAGATTCGCGAATGCCTCGACAAGGGCTGGACAGGACTGGGCTACAAGACGGTCGAGTTCGAGGCAGCCTGGAAGGCGTACACGAAATTCCCGCACGCCCACTTCCTCAACTCCAGCACGGCCGGTCTGCACCTCGCGGTGGAGATCCTGGGAAAACGTCTTGGCTGGAAGGACGGCGACGAGATCATCACCACGCCGCTCACCTTCGTTTCAACGAATCACGCCATCCTCTATAGCCGCCTGCAGCCGGTGTTCGCGGACATCGACGATTCGCTGTGTCTCGACCCCGTGAGCATCGAGGCGCGCATCGGCCCCAGGACCAAGGCCGTGATGTATGTCGGCATGGGCGGCAATATTGGACAGTACGGCAAGGTACTCGAACTCTGCCGCGCGCGCGGGCTTGCGTTGATCCTCGATGCGGCGCACATGGCGGGCACATGGGCCGGACGCGACCATGCGGGCCTTGATGCCGACGTGGCGATCTTCAGCTATCAGGCCGTGAAGAACCTGCCCACCGCCGATTCCGGAATGATCTGCTTCCGCGAAGAGGAGGACGATGCGCTGGTCCGGCAGCTGTCATGGCTTGGCATCAACAAGGACACGTACTCGCGCACGGCGTCGCAGGGCGCCTACAAGTGGATGTACGAGGTGGAGAACGTCGGGTACAAGTTTCATGGCAATTCGATCATGGCGGCGATCGCGCTTGTGCAACTCAAATATCTCGATGGCGACAATGCCTACCGGCGCCAACTCGCTTCCTGGTATCGCGAAGAATTGGCCGATGCACCCAGCGTTCGCCTCGTACCTGTGGAGGCCGGCATCGAAAGTGCGACCCATCTGTTGCAGATCCGTGTCGCGAACCGCGACGAATTGATGCTTGCGCTGAACAAGCACGAGGTCTTCCCCGGCGTCCACTATCGCGACAATACGGAATATCCGATGTATTCATTCGGCAAGGGGAGTTGCCCTCGGGCCGCCGTGGCAAGTAAGGAGCTGATCTCGCTGCCGCTGCATCTCGGGTTGACGCGTCAGGATGTGCAGCTGATCACCCGGCTCGTGAAGGCGTATGCAGCATGATCGCCACCAGCGGGGCCATCGCGCCGCGCGTCATGGACAGCGTGATCCTGCGCGCGATGGTGGAAGCCGATTTGCCGCATACCCTCGCCTGGCGCAATGACGATCGTTCCCGCCCGTGGTTCAAGGATGCCTCGATCCTGCAATGGACTGATCATGTGGCCTGGTTCAGGCGGCGCGAGACTGCCCCCTTCGATCGCATGTATGTCGCGGAGCGCAAGGCCGATGGCTGCATCGTCGCACAGGCCGCGATCTATCACATCGACCTTTCACGCCGGGAAGCGGAAGTCGGCCGGTTCCTGACCGATCCTGACCTGCGGGGTCGTGGTTATTTTGCGCTCGCCTTGGAACAACTCCTTCACATTGCGCACGCCGAACACGACCTCGCGCGTGTCCATCTTGAGGTGCTGGCAGGCAATGCCCGCGCCATCGCGATCTACCATCGCGCCGGATTCGCGACGACCGGTCGAGAAGACGACCTCGTCATGATGGAGCGTAACCTCGCCTAGCTGCGTTCGCTTCTTTGAGGCGATGCCAAGCGGATTCGGGACACGCGACAAACCGATGAGTCAATCCGGGAATTTTCTGCACGACCTCATGCTCGCGTTTCGCAGGTGGCGGGTGTGGAGCTACCTTGCCGTCAATGACCTGAAGGTTCGCTACGCGAGGTCGCGATTCGGCTTCGCGTGGATCTTCATCAGCTTTGCGGTGTGGGCGGCCGGCGTCGGGTTCCTCTATGGCCGCCTGTTCGAGATCGAGCTGCGCGAGTTCGTGCCGTTCCTCACGATCGGCTTTGCCGCCTGGGGATTCATTACCGGCACGATGGTGGATTGCGGCGGCGCCTTGATTTCGGCCGCCGGCTACGTGAAGCAATTCAACCAGCCAAAGCAGATCTACGTATGGCGCAGCTTTGCCACGCAGGTCATGTCCTTTTCGCTGAGCCTGCTCGTGTGCGGCGCAGTGCTCGCGATTTTCGGGCGGCTCTCCATCGCTGGCGTTGCGTGCGCGCTTCCGGGGTTGGCGCTATTGGTGGCTGCCGGCGCGGGGCATGCCTTCCTTTTCTCGTATCTCACGCCATTCTTTCGCGACCTTCCCTATGCACTGTCGAGCGCGCTCAACGTCGTGTTCTTCGTGACACCGATCATCTTCACGCCCGCGCTCCTGGCCAAGCGCGGGCTCGACAGCTTCTACCTGTTCAATCCTTTCTACTATCTGATCGAGGTCGTGCGCGCGCCGCTCATGACCGGCGTACTGCCGCACTGGATGACCCTCGCCGGGGCCGCAGCCTATGTGCTCGTGCTCGGTGTGGTTGCCTTCGGTGTGGTCTGCAAAGCGCTCGACCGTCGGATCGTGTACGCGCTATGAGCGCTACCAGCATTGCGATCGAGGGCTTGACCGTCGCTTATCCCCTCAAGGTCCGTACGGGATTCAATCCATTTGTCGATGCATCGGAACCCGGCGCGTTCAATACGGCGTTGCACAATGTAACCTTCAACGTGCATGAGGGTGAGCGCGTGGGTGTCATCGGTCCCAACGGCGCCGGAAAGAGCACGCTTTTGCGGACGATCTCGGGCATCTTGCCGCCCACGCGGGGAAACGTCACAGTCACAGGGCGTATCGCGCCCTTGTTCGAATTTGCTACCGGATTCGAGATGGAAAGGACCGGCCTGGACAACATCCGAATCCGTGGTTTGCTGCAGGGGATGAACTGGAGTGAAATCAACGAGAGAATGGCCGAAATCGCGGCATTCTCCGAGTTGGGAACGGCGCTGGAACAACCGGTGCGAACTTATTCGACCGGCATGTTCGTCCGACTCGCTTTTTCCACTGCAACGGCTATTGATCCGGAAGTCCTGGTCATCGATGAGGCGTTCGGCGCGGGCGACCAGCATTTTGCGAACAAGGCCAACCGGCGGATGCGAGAGTTGATGGACCGCGGCCGCATCCTGGTGTTCACGTCGCATAATCTTGCACTGGTTAGCCAGCTCTGCAACCGGACTATCTGGCTCTCGGAGGGACGCGTCGTTGAGGACGGCCCGTCGGAAGCCGTATTGGCGCGCTATGCCGCAACCGCAGACTGAACGCACGCCACGCGTGCTCGCCGTCGTCGACGGCATGATTCCATCGGTCGAGCTGGTGTTGAGCCAGCCTTTCGACCATCTGCAGGCGCAAGGGAAACTCAACTACGCGCTGCATGTCATCAGCGATCCCGCACTGCCTTTGAGCATGTCGGGCTTCGATGCGCTGATTCTCATGCGCGTCTATCAACCGCAGGCGATGGCGCTCGCGCAGGCCGCCGAGGTTGCCGGCATTCCGCTGATCTACATCCTGGACGACGACTTCAGCGCGCTCGATCCGCAAACGCCCCTGGGACGACACTATGCCGACGCGCGCGCGTGGGAGCGCATCCTCGGCATCTGCGCGATGGCGCGCCAGGTGTGGACATTTTCGCAGGCATTGGTGGATAAAGTCGGCGCAGTGCAGGCGCACGTCGTCAAGTTGCCTGCCATTGCCAATATCGAGCTGGTCGACCGGCTGCGTGCGGAATTGCATCCGCCGCCGCAGCCCGCGAAGGTCATCGGCTATGCGGCTTCGCTCACCCACGCCGGCGATCTGGCGGCGATCACGCGTCCTCTGTTGGCCGTGCTCGATGCGTACCCTGACTGGTCCATCGAGATCGTCAACGTGGACCCGGGCAGTCTGGGCCGACATGCGCGAGTGAAGCACTTTCCCGGCCTGCCCTCGGTCGAGCAATTCTATCGCTTCGTCATGCAGCGCAACTGGGCGATAGGTCTTGCGCCGCTTCTGCGTACCGCGGCGAACGACGCCAAGACCGACAACAAATATCGGGAATATGCGGCACTTGGCATCTCCGGCATCTATTCGCCCGCTCCACCCTACGCGGGATCGGTTGCGCAGGGAATCACCGGCCTCTATGCGGATGGCGCGGATGAATGGGTTCGTGCGATTGCGACGATGATCGACGACCCGACACGCCGACAGGGCATTGTTGACATGGCGCGCGAGGACGTGCGATCGCGATATCCGCTGCCCGGCGTTGCCCAGAGGTACCTGGAATGCCTGCAAGCGGCGTTGCGACGCCCCCTCCAGGTGATCGTCATCGCGCCCTCGGCGATTCCCTCGGTCGATATTGACATCGTTCGGCCATTTTCGCGCCTGCAGGCGGAGGGTCTGATTGACTGGACGTTGACGCAACAGGATCAGATTGGCGATGGCGATCTGCGCGACAAGGACTGCGCTGTCATCGTCCGCTACTCCGATCCGCTCACGGTGGACCTGATGCGGCGTGCGCGCGAGGTGCACGGTGTGCCGACAGTCTATGCGTGGGATGATGATTTTTTCTCCATTCCCGACGGGCTCGGCGCGATCACGGATTATTATCAATCGCCGTCCACCCTCGATTCGCTGCGCCACATCCTGCGCGAGGCGACCATCGTCAAGGCATCCACACCTCGCCTCGCGGCACGTTCGCGAGAGTACTCAAGCCACGTCACTGTCGCGCCTTTCGGTTTCGACTTCGACCAGCTGACGTCGGCCGGCGGCACCGATGCCGAAAGCGCAGACGTGGTGATCGGTTTTTTCGGAAGCCATAGCCATGGCCTCAACGTGGCGCTCGTCAGTCCGGTGCTCGCGCGGGTCGCCGCCGAATTTCCTTCGACGCGGTTCGAGCTCTTTGGACCCGCGGGCGTCCTTTTCGGCAACCTTCCCCGAGTCACGCATCTTCCGTGGTGCGCATCGTCGAGCGAGTCGATCAATCTCCTGCGAGGGCGCGGCTGGAGCATCGGCTTGGCGCCCTTTGAAGACAATTTGTTCAACCGGACCAAGCTGCCGACAAAATATCGCGACTATTCGGCATGCGGAATCGCGGGCGTCTACTCAAGGATCGACCCCTATGCCGACAATGTGATCGAGGGGGTGACAGGACTGCTTGCGGACCAGGACCCGCAATCGTGGTACCTGGCCATCCGCAAGCTGGTCGAGGACGCCGATCTGCGCCGGCGCATCGCGTCCCGCGCTTATCTCCATGTGCGCGACACGTTGTCGGTGGAAGGAGCTGTAACCGCGTGGCGGAAGATTTTCGTCGGGCTCGATACCATTCCGCCCCACGCGGCACCTGCGGGACATGTCCCTGCCGCGGAGCACGTCGAAGACCGTTCCGGCGAGCAGATCGCGATGCTGGAACGGCGGGTGCGCCTGCTGCAAATCTCCGCCAGGCTCTTGCTCGAGCAAAAACGCCAACTCGAGGGTGGCAAACTTGGGCGGTTGCGCCGGGTCGTGCAGCGCATCCGGGGCACGAACCATTTCGGACGCGATCGCTCGCCGGCCTTCGCGCACTTCCTCCCTCACGCCGGAAGCGTGCTCAGCAGCAGCATGCAGCTCGAACTGAGCGCCAATCTGCAGGCCCTGAGCCACGTCGAGTTCGCGATTGTTGGCGCAGTCGCCGGCTGTGACGTGGTCGAGGTCGCGATCTCGCTGCCGGTCCCAACGCTTCCGGGAATGTTGACGCTTGAAATAATTTCGCCGGATGGCGCCGTGATCCTTTCCAGCACCATTCCGCTGGAAGATGTCGACCCCTTCCTCCCAGTGCGCTTTCATGTGGGCGAGTCGCTGGCCCGCGCGGGATCGCAAGGCAAGCTTCGATTCTCCACCAAGGGATCGTTCGCCCCGGTGTTCCTGTTCCAGATGCGACATCGGCAGACCGCGCTGGTCATGCCGTTTCTCGGATTCTCGACCGCGGGCGAAGCATGACTGCGCCGCGCACGGGAAGTGGAAGCGAATCGCCTGGCGTCTCGGTCTTCCTGCCGACGGCATTTCGCTTCCGCGACGGGCATTTGCGGCGCGCCATTGACAGCGTCCTTGGCCAGACCTACACGGCGTGGGAGTTGCTTGCGGTCGACGACGGGTCCAGCGATGGGACCAGCGGATTCCTGGCCGATCTTGCCGCGCGCGACGCGCGGGTGCGGCACGTGCGCCTGGAGCGCAACATCGGGTTGCCCGCCTTCACGCTCTCGCTAGCCTGGAAACTGGCGCGCGCGCCGCGATTCGCATGGCTCTTCGATGATTGCGAATATCTCCCCGATCACCTCGCGATACTTGCCGGGGCGTTGGACGTGGACGCCAGCGCGGGCATGGTCTACGGCAGGGCACGCGCAATGCTCGCGGATGCCGAACGTTTCATCATCGGCGCGCCCTTCGACCTGGCATTGGCGGAAACCGGGCACAACTCCATTCCAAACGTGTGCGTTATGGTTCGGCGGGAAGTCATCGACGCGGTGGGCTGGTACGACCCGCATGTCGTGATGAAACGGGTTTGCGATTGGGACCTGTGGTTGCGGATCGCTCGGAAATTCTCGATCAAGTACCTCGACCGTGTCCTCGCCGATGAACATGGCACCTCCCTGCCGTTCTCGCTCGGTCGCATGTGCGCGCTCGACATGAACCTTGCGCTCGACTATGCGCGCACGCAAAGAAGCTCTCGGTTGCAACCGGCAAGCATGGTCGAGGAAGACTGTTACCGATTCGATCTTGGATTCCCGTTGTCGGCGCAGCAGGCTGAAAGCCTCGACTTGCAGCTTTTCGAGCATGCGCTGCTGACGACAAATGAATCGCTGGCGCAGAAGGCAGGCGTGCATTTTGCCGCGATGGTCCGGCGCGATGGGGCCGGTGCTACCGGAGGAGTCGCGGACAAGTCACACGCGGTTGCCACCACCGCGGCAAGGCTGCTGCGAACCCGGGTGGCGAGCTTTGCCGAGCGCGAAATCGAGCTCGATTCGGCGTTGAATGCTGCGCTCACCGCAGCCGATAGCCGGACTGTTGAAATCGATCGGCTAAACGCTCAACTGGCCGCAGCGCAGGCGGGTGTCGCCGAATTTCGCGATGCCGCCGACTCACGCTTTAGCAGGATCCAGGGTCTGGAAGCGCAACAGGCGGGGGTCATTGCGGAAATGCAGCGACAGTGCGACGCCGCCCATGCCGCCGCGCAAGCGTTTCGCAAGGCGGCAGACGAGCGGCTGGCCGCGATGGAATTGCTGCAGCGCCAACTGGATGCGCGCGATGCCGGACTCCTCGAGTTGCAGGCCGTCGCCGATGCCCGCCTGGAAACAATAACTACATTGCAGGAACACTTGCGATCCAGCGAGACCGCCGCCGCGCATTTTCGCAGCGCCGCGGATCAACGGATGGAGACCATCGCCGTATTGCAGAAGCAATTGGGGGAGGTGCAAGCCTCGGGGACTGCGCTGGTTGAGGCGCTACAGGTGGCAGAAAGCAGGAATGCCGAGCTGTCGGAAAGCGTCGCGCGCACTGCCAACGAGTTCGGGGCGCTACGGGCCGAGATCGGGGAGGCGCGCAGTCTTCACGACGCGCTGGCGCAAGCCAACGAACACCTCCGCGACGACCTGGTGGCGGCCAAATTCCGGATCGAGGAGGCGCGCCAGGTCGAGGCGTCGATGTTCGGGAAAGTGGCCTATTTATTGCATCGCCTGCTCAGCCGCTGAATTGCGGCGGGGCACGACGCGCGCGTTCGGGGCTCGGATTCGTGCGTGAACTTGGCGCAAGAATGCCGCTCATCCGAAGGCGAGTATTCGCCAGGCCCCTTGCTTGACATCGAAAGTGATTTCGGGTCCGATTAGGGGCTCTCGTCATTGTCGGTTTGAAGCCGCGAAACGCTGCATTCGAAATTTCAGCTAGGCCACCAGGGGAGGTAGCATGAACAACAAGGGTCGATGGTTACGGGGTTTGTGGTTTTCGACGGCGACAATGGCTCTCGCCTGGG
>JBDTPJ010000060.1:0-22204 GCA_039932755.1 Betaproteobacteria bacterium | reverse complement strand
GCCGCGGATCGCGACACCCCGAATCGCGGACACGCCTCGGATCGCGACGCCCCGAATGGCCGCCACTCCGCGTATTGCCGATACGCCTCGAATCGCCGCCACACCGCGTATTGCTGATACGCCTCGAATGGCCGCCACGCCGCGGATCGCTGACACGCCTCGAATGGCCGCCACACCGCGGATCGCCGAAACGCCACGAATGGCAGACACGCCGCGAATCGCTGAACCCGACGCCGCACCGGCCCCGGAAACCTTGAGTTTCTTGAGTGTGGTCTTTGCCATTGTCGTCCACCTCCTGAGGTTGTGAGGTACAAGTACCCGAACAGCCTAGCGGCAGTAGGAATGCGACGCAAGAACTTTCTTGAATGTTGCGTCGGCCCGCGCGACGGAGGCCCTGCCAGTGCAGCCGCGCGCTGTGGCTCCATCCGGTCAAACCCGCCGCAAAATGCCTTCGTTGACCAAGGCGGTCAGCGCAACCTGGATCTCCTCCCAGCTGGAATCCGGGTCCCAGCCAATTGCGGCCTCGGCTGTAAATTCCTGCTGTTTCGCGAGCTCCCTGACAAACGCCAACGCGTCGTCGGGTAGGGAAGCCGCTGCTTCCCCGCTGTAAAGAAAAATTTCTGTCTGGCCAGGTTCATTCCGGGATGGGCCCAGCGCGTAGCGAATGGGAGCGCGAGTCGCGCGACGAAGCCGCTCCTTTGGTTGCACTGTGATCACCCGTTGTGGCGGCAAAAGATCCGTGCGAACCGCGGTCGATGCCGCCCAACTCTGATGCACTACGCGAGCGTCCATCGTGGCAAGGTCCCGACCGAGCGCGACCAAGCGCTCGGTGAAAAGCGAGGCGAGTTCCTGCGGGACATCTCCACTGGTTCGGCTGTCGCCCGTCACTGCAGGGATCGCGGCTCGCCATTCAAGCTTGGAGATCAGGTGGGCGCGCAGGGCATTCAACAAGAGGTCGAGGATCGAGATCTGGCCAATCGCCACCGCCAGATGGCAGGAATGGCCCGCGGCAATCGGCTCGTGCCATGTGCCAGGGGGCATGTAAAGGAGGTCGCCCGCGCTCAGCACCACCTGCGCGAGTTCATGTTCGCGCGGCCTCAACACCGACCTGCCGTCGAGCACCCCGATTTCATCGCCAGGAGCGGCGGACGCGGGTGGTAGATCCGGCGCCGATACCACTGGCTCGCGAGAATAGCGCCAGCGCTTCTTCCCGGAAATCTGTAGCACGAAGACGTGGTAAACGTCCCAGTGACCCGCCCAGCCTGCTTTGTCCTTCGAACGAAAACACAGGACGGTGTCGACGAAGTCCGCGCCCCGAGTCGGAACCTGGAAGCTCGCGCGCAAATCGTCGAGCAGGCCCGCGACTTCCGGAACGTGCCCGACATGTCCAACTGTGGCCAGGCCCGCCTCGTAAAAGTCAGGTAACTGACCTGCATCGACCTTCACTTCCTTGGTGCCACGCACGCCATTCTCTTCGACGGGATAGGCAACCGTCGCTTCGCGCGCCGGGTCCGTATACCAGCGCTCGTCGTCGAAATAACGCGCGAATTTCCCAGGAGTTCCGGGAACCCTCACGGCTCTCTGTTGCCAGAACTCGCTTTTGAACTGCTCCACGCTCATTGGCGAGATCAGGGTCGCCAACGTCTCGTCCAAAGGGTGCACCATAGGTCCTCATCCCCCATCGTTGACGGAGCCAGACGCCCTCTATCGCTAAGCGACGACCACGCATCGACCTTCGTCTACAAGATGTTAACAGGGCGGCGAATCGCGACCGATGGACTCCGTGTCCCTCCAACTTCCCAACGCGAAGAAACGCAAAAAGGGATTGCGGCGGCGGACGCAATCCCTTGGAACGTGTCTCACGATTCGATTTCACTCTGTCCTGGCACTTGCTGTCCACTACTTCGGCTGGGACCGCCATTCCTTCTTCCACAGTCCTTCGAGTTCAGACGCGACTGCAGGCGTCGGCGCACCGATCAATGTCGACTTTCCGCGCTGATACACCTTGCCGTAAACAACATCCTGCGCAGCCGAATACAAGAACACCGCGTTGAAATCTGCGCAGTCGTGGTTTTTGCAGGCGGCAAGAAGCATGTAATCGGCACCTGCCACCTTGACGGGTCGGTTCTGCGGGCTCGGGCCATCGAGCTTCGCCAGCCACGGTTCCTTCGACAAGGGACCAAGTGACTTGTAATAGATGGCCTTCGCCTTTGGGTCGTAGAGCAACCCTGGGGCACTCAGTTCATGCAGAGCGGAGCCCTTGAATGTCTTCGCCGAGTTGGCACTCGAGCTTCCTTGTGGCGGCGCCGGCGCGACCGCGCTTTTTACAGCTGTCGCCGAGCCATCACAGCGGCGAAATTTTTGCTCGAGCAGCGCCGGACCGATCGCCGAAAGCAGCTTGGTGTCCGGGTCCAGCTTCAGGTAGGGGCCGGACTTGTCGACATAGATCGCGAACCGCAACTGCGCGCCCGGCGTCTCGCTGAGCAGGACTGTTCGGAATTCCGATGGCTGGGCCGGACCGTAGAAGGACGCTGCCGATTGCACGTTGGATCCAGCGATTCGCTTGTCGCCATTCAGGAATACGAGTGCGTCGGCAAATACCGTCGCCTTGGGCGATGCATTGTTGCCGCATTCCGCCTGATAGGTGCCGCCGAATTCCTTCATTGTGTGGACATCAAGCTTTCCCTGCGCCCAGGCGGACGTGCAGACGGCCGCAAGAGCCAGTACGACACCACGGACAAGACAGTTCATGTTGCGTCCTTCGTTGTGCCGCACATCAAGATCGGGTGGGCTAAGACGGCCGGTAACAATAGCGCACCAGCCCACTCGCTGCCGACTCCGACGTAGGCGCCCTCCAGCACGGCCATAGCCGCGAATTCCCATGCGAGGTTCAGTCTCGGCTGCCCTCAACCGCGCGCAGGAATTGCCGAAATTGCGGCGACGCGCGCAGCAGCGTGCCGCCGATCGTTCGAGCGATAGGGTTTCTGCCGCGCCCAGCCTGCTCACTTGTTCGGTCCGCATGGGCAATTGCATCCCGCAGGTACCACCCCAATTTGTCAAGGTTACCGGCGCGAACGCCACCGGAACGGCCGACGACGCGGTCGCGGCCAGCGAGAGCCTTTTTGCGGATAGATCTGAGCAGATCAGATCGAACGTGTCCTGTGTAAAGGTAAAACGGTAACCCGACGAGAACTCGGTTGCCGACGCCACAACGAGCGGCCCCGGCTTGCCCACCAAGTCGCCGAACGTTGCGCCGTGAAACAGGATCTCGTCGTAATAGTTCTCAGCAAGATCCGACCGCGTGAAACTGCCGAACGCCGGTGCCGGCCAGTTGGATGGGTTGACCAGTTTGGTGAGGAGGGTTTGCTGCACATTGCGTTTGAGGAAACTTGCTTCGAATAGGTCGAACAGGCATTCCCCATAAAGCTCGTACGCAAGCGCCGTGAATGAGCCGCCGGAGACACTCGAGATCGCATCGATCTCATCCAACATCCGCGTCTCGCGCAAGGCCAATGAGTGGTCGCATTGGAAACACCTCGTGTCCGGAAGCATTCAATATTCGCTACACTCCGGAGGCGTTGCACGCCGGCGCGCTTGCGAGCCTGATCTGCCGCAACGTCAGTTCAGGTCGGCATCCTTGTAGAACTTCGTGCCGCCGACGGTCAGGGTCGCGGACAGGCCCGTCTGCGTCAACTGATAAAGATAGACCCCTGGCGACACCGCTGCCGCGCCGCTGAACATGCCGCCCTGCCCGCCCGCCATCGCCGACAGGTTGACCTGGCCGCCGAATTCCCAGCCTTGATCGATGAAGTTCCTCAGCACCCTCTCATTCGAGAACACAAAGATCAGGCGATTTTGATTCACGCCGAAACCGAGGCCGCCTTGGACCTGGACCATCTTCATGAACGTCTGGCGCGCGGTGCGCTTGTTGACGACGACCCCCTTGCCACTTGTGCCGCCGGCGAAGAAAAGTTTGACGCCGAAGGTGCTGAACACCGCGTAGCCGGCCGCCCCCTCGACGGCCCGCCTCGCACTCGGCGTGATTTCATACAGCGAGGCCAGCGCGTCCTGCGCCATCTCCCTGACCTGATGCCGGCCCTGGATCACCTTGCTTTCGCTAGGTACGCCGCCGGGCAGCACCTCCTGCACGTCCTTCAGCGGATCCCAGGAGAAAATCTGGGCCGCAATGGGAGGCGAACCAAAGCAGATCGCCGCAGCCATAATTGTCAAATGCGCTTTCATGTCGATTCCCTTCGATATAAACGATTTGCGAACGGTACCGCGGTACGCGGGGGCAACTTTGGAAACATCAATTGTACTTGGGTACGAATCTGCCAATCCGGGCCGACGCCTGTTCGCACCAATTTGTAGTTAACCGAAACCTGCGTGTTGATCGGCAGATTTCCGAAATGGAAGATATGCCCGATCCCGGCGCCGGTTGACGCCGCCTTTGGAACGGCGGGTGACAGAAACGCGGAGAACTGTGCCGGACCGATTTGCGTCGTGCTCGAATCACCCGGTGCGGTTCCTGTCGGCGGCATGCGCGTTCTGATACCGCGGACGTGTTCGAGGGGCGCGATCGCACGACGGGCAGAGTGAAGTGGACCGGCACCCGCGTCGACCTGATCTTCCGTTCGAATTCCCAGCTTCGCGTCGTCGCGGAAGTCTAAGCGTGCGCCGACTCGCAGCCGGCGTTCGCGCGTGACTTTGTGGCAGCGTGGGACAAGGTCATGAATCTCGATCGCTTCGACCTTGCCTGATCTCGACCTGGACCACTCCCGATTTGGTGAATCGGGACGGTCGCTTGCGCAACGCGGTCCAATCGTTTGTGTCATCATGGCTTCAACCCGCGAATTCGTTAGCGGCACGGAAGTGAATCTACCAAGGAGCACATCATGGCCGACGAAGGAACTACCAAGACTCCGCTGGATGCTTTGCAGGACACGCTGTCCAGGCTCAAGGAAATGTCCCACTACTCGCAGACAAACATCGAGAAGCTCGCCGCGTTGTGGCTCGAGGTCAGCGAGCACAAGGAACAGAAGCAGTACGAGAAGATGGTCGACGAAGTTCTCAAGCGCCAGAACCAGTTCCAGGAGTCGATAACAACCCTGATCGAGACCTACGAGAAGGAGGCCGCCCGGTTGAAGGCGGACGCGCAGTAGCGGCGACCTGCGAATTCACAGGGCGTCCCCGGTTCACTGTAGAAATTCGCCATAATCTTCGCTAACGCTCGGAATCGACAACGAAAATCCGAATAGCAGTGATGCTGTACGTTCGCCCAATTCGCTCAAGAAACCTGATTTCAGCGGATTCGGCGGATTAGGTGGATTCCACTAGGGTACAACCATAGGCAGCACAGCCTTGCGCACCGTTACCCGGACTTCATGGGGTTTGAGGTCGTTGCTCAGAGGGACCGACGAATCAGCTTGCAACTCGCCGTCAACCCACACGCCGGGCATTGCATTGCCGGTCGCGGATTGCTCCACGGTGATCCTGAATATCGTCTCCCGATACCGGTAATTCAACTTGAATTGTTCCCAGTGGGGAGGAAGGCACGGCGCGATTCGCAGCTTGTCGACCGCGAGTTCCACGCCGAGCAGCGATTCCAGGACGAGGCGGTACATCCAGCCGGCCGAACCCGTATACCAGGACCAGCCGCCGCGGCCGGTGTGCGGTGGCAGCGCATAGACATCGGCGGCCACGACATACGGCTCTATCCAGTAAGTCGCCTCCCCTTGCGCCGTGCTGCCATGATTGGCTGGATTGATCATGTCCATCAGTTCCCAGGCGCGTTTGGCGTCTCCCTGGGCAGCAAATGCCATGACGGACCAGATGGCAGCGTGGGTATACTGGCCGCCATTTTCCCGGACCCCCGGCACATACCCCCGGATGTAGCCCGGATGCTTCGACGAATGATCGAAAGGCGGCGTCAGCAGTGCGATGAGTGCGTCATCGCGCCGAACCAATTGTGCATAAACCGCATCCATCGCAATGCGCGAGCGCGCAGAGTCAGCGCCGCCGGAGAGCACCGCCCAACTTTGCGAAATCGAATCGATTCGGCATTCGTCATTGGCTGCGGAGCCCAACGGGGTTCCGTCGTCGAAGTAAGCCCGGCGATACCAACCGCCGTCCCATCCACCGGCCTCGATATTCCGGAAAAGTTCTGCGGCTTCAGTCGTACAACGTTGCGCAAACGCCAGGTCCCCGCGAAGTTGCGCCACTTTGGCAAACTGCGTCAACGTGAACGCCAGGAAAAACCCCAGCCAGACGCTCTCGCCTTTTCCTTCGATGCCGACGAGATTCATCCCGTCGTTCCAGTCGCCGGAACCCATGAGCGGCAAGCCGTGGCTGCCAAACCGCAGCCCGTGCAGAATGGCGCGAACACCATGGTCATATAAATGCACCACCTCGGCTGACCGACCCGGCAGGTCGTAATAGGAATCCTCTCCCGGATTCATCGGGCGGCCCACCAGGAAGGGCACAGGTTCATCGAGGATGCCGGTGTCGCCCGTGGCCAGAACGTAGCGCGCAGTGGCCAGAGGCAGCCATAGGTAGTCGTCCGAGCAACGGGTGCGCACACCCCTTCCCGCTGGCGGATGCCACCAATGCTGGACATCGCCCTCCACGAACTGGCGACCGGCACTTAGCAGGATCTGATCTCGGGTCAGGTCCGGTTCGGTGTGGATGAGCGCCATCACGTCCTGCAATTGGTCGCGAAACCCAAATGCGCCACCCGACTGGTAAAAGCCGCTGCGTGCCCACAAGCGGCAGGCGATAGTCTGATAAACAAGCCAACCATTGCACAGCACATTGAGCGCCGCATCCGGCGTTTCGACCTGTACCGCGCCAAGCGTTTGCCGCCATTGCTCGCGCACTTCGTCCAGGGCAGAGCGTACGGCGCCGGGGACGCGAAATCTGCCTACCAGAAGACCCGCATCCTCAGCATCCCTCCCGACGCCCAGCCTGAAAGTGACCTCACGCTGCTCGTCTGCTTCCAGCACCAGCGCGACGGAAATGGCTGCGCAAGGATCAAGCGCTGGTCCTGTCTTTCCCGAAAGCCTTGTTCGCGTCATGGCCGCCGGCGCCCCCAGCGTGCCGTTGCGTCCGATGAATTCCCTGCGGTCGCAGGTCAAGGTACGTGTCGGATCGCCGACATCGAAGAACGCAACTCGTTCACCAAATTCGGCGCTGTAGGCGTTGCGCGCGAAAATTGCGCCTGTCTTCACATCTGCATTGGTGACGACATGCATGGCGGACTTTGGCCGCAACTCACCCAGCACCCATTCGACATATCCCGTCACCGAAATTTGCCTCAGCCTACCGGAAACATTGCGAACCTTGAGCATCGTGAACTTGACCGGTGCATCGTGGGCAACGTAGACCCAAAGCTCCGTATCGATGCCGTTCTCGTGGTGCTCGTAGACTGTGTAGCCGAAGCCATGTCGGGTCACATAAGGGCCGACGCCGCGCGCCGGCAGTGGCGTGGGTGACCAGAAGCGCCCTGTTTCCTCGTCCCGCAAGTAGAGGGCTTCGCCGCTCGCATCGCCCACGGGGTCGTTACTCCAGGGAGTAATCCGAAACTCGTGGGCGTTATCGCTCCAGGTGTAGGTTCCTCCGCTTTCGGAGACGATGGTGCCGAACTGCGGATTGGCCAGAACGTTCACCCACGGCGCCGGCGTCGGATGCGCCGCGTCTGTCGTAATGACGTACTCGGTCCCATCCGGTGTGAACCCGCCGTGACCATTGTGCAAGATCAAACTGCGCTCAGCCGGCGCCGGTGCCAATTTCTCGGCGCCTTTGCCTGAAGAAGATTCCAGTCTCGGTATGCGCACATCGGCGACAGCACCACGATCGAGTTGTTCCACGAGGGAGCCACCATCGTCGCGGATGATGATGCGTGCGACCGACTCCAGCAGAATTCGGTCTTCCTCCGAAATCTGGTCACCCGGGCGAACGAATATGCCGCCCGGCTTGTTCATCTGCTGCCCTTCGGCGCGCGTATCGATCATTCCCAGAATCTGGTCCTGCAGCAGTTGCCGGTAACCGCCACGATCCTCGTTCCATATGACAAGATCCACGGCCAAGCCTTTGAGCCGCCAGTAGGCATGCGCCTGGACCAGCTGGCGAACCAAGTCGATGTTCGCGACTTCTGCAATGCGCAGAAGGACGATTGGAAGGTCGCCCGAAATCGCGTAACCCCAAAGCCCGGACTGTCCGCGACGATTCTTGCGAATGACGTCCGGTGCGGCGCGCAGCCCGGCATTGGCGAAGACGATCGAATTGGCCAATCGCGCATAGAGATGCGTATCTGCTTCGGTGGCGTTGATTTGCCGCAACACGACCTGAGCGTGGGTCCAGGCCAGTTCGACCACGCGGTCAGCAAGTCGCGTATCCCGGTATTTCTCGACCAGGTTGACTACCTCTGACCGGGTGTCTGCAACGCCATAGACCAGGTCGATCGTCGCAGCCTGCATGGGAGCGAGCACTACCCGCACACGAATGGCCACAATGGGGTCGAGCACCGAACCGGCCGTCCCCGAAAGGGGCGCCAGATCAGCCATCGCCTGAGGTGCTGCGGCTGAGTTGCCACGGCCGATGAAGCGCATGCGGTCGGTCTCGTAGGAGATGTCCGACGACGACACCCCATGGACCGCCAACAGGTGGAACATCCATGGGGTGGGCTCATCCGGTGAGCGCGGACGGCGAGTACACAGGATGGCCTGCGCCTGGTCGAGTATTTCGGTTTGCACGAACAGGTTGCTGAAAGCGACGTGACTGGCATCCTGCCCGGCTGGCGCCAGCACGACTTCAGCATAACTCGTGAACTCCAGCACACGGCGAGCGCGCGAGCGATTCACGATGCGAACCCGGCGCAATTCGACGTCGTCCTCAGGGGAAACCGCGATCTCGGTGTGGACGTCGATATCGTGGTCGCGACGGCGAAATTCCGCGCGGCCCTCAGAGAAGATGGCTTCGTACTGGTTGGCGCGCTTCGCCGTAGGATGATGACCCGTGGACCAGAATTCGCCGCTGGCCACGTCACGGATGTAGCAATAGGTTCCCCAGTTATCGCAGGTGGTGTCCTCGCGCCAACGCGTAACATTCAGGCCATGCCAACGGCTGCTTCCGCCGCCGGCATTGGTGACCATCACGTGGTATCTCCCGTTCGACAGCAGCTGCACCTCGGGCGTCGTCGTCGTGGAACTGCCGATGACCCGCAGCGAGGTATTGGCATCGTCGTGGGTCGACTGGGCTCCCGTCGTCAGGGCGATATGCGGCGCGGGCGCGAAAGCATTGGGAATCCTTTCCTGCAACAGCGGCAGTGTCGCCTGCAGCAATGGCACGGATGCAAACCGCCGCTGCATCGGACGATCAAGCAGTACATGTCCCAGCGCGAGCAGGCTCATCCCCTGGTGGTGTGCCATGAACGATCGGACAACGGCTGCAGACTGGTGGCGCGGCAGGCGTCTTTGCGTATAGTCAATGGCCTCGAACAGGCCGAAATGTCCTGCCAATCCCTCGCGCGCGAGTCGCTCCAGGTTAAGACAGGCAGCTTCGGGAGCGACCATGAGGGCCAGCGCCGACGCGTAGGGAGCGACGACGACATCGTCCGCGAGTCCGCGCTTGAGGCCGAGCCCCGGCACGCCGAATGCGCGATATTGGTAGTTCAGGCCGGCATCGACCGCGTTGTAGCCTGACTCCGAAACCCCCCACGGAATGCCTAGTTGCCTGCCATAGGCGATCTGCCGCTCGACGGCTGCGATGCACGTTGCGTCGAGGAGCGTGTTTTCATACGTTGGCGTGACCAGGAGCGGCATCAAATATTCGAACATCGACCCGGTCCACGACAGCAGTACCGCGCCGCCGGCCGACGATGTCAACTGGCGCCCCATCGCAAACCAACTCTCCTGCGGCACCTGACCCTGCGCGACCGCAACCAGTGTGGTCAAACGGGCCTCGGATGCCAGCAAGTCGTAGTACCCGGCATCCTTTTGTGGGTCGTCGACGTTGAAGCCGACGGTGAACAAGCGACGTGCGGGGTCATAGAGCAGCCGAAAGTCCATTTGCGACAGCTCGTCACATTGCGATGCAAGCGATTCGATGGCCACCATTCGTTGCCGGGCAGCCCCGCTCGCGCTGCCGATGACCCGCTCCATTTCGTCCAGGCGCTCGAGCGCGTCCGGCGTGTCGGCCAGTGAGCGCAGACTTTCGATATCTTCGGCGGCCAGAAGGTCCAGATTCGACATATGCCGCAATGTCGGCTTGGCCACGAGGGCAGGGATTTTGCCGATGATTGCCTCCAACTCCGGCAGCTGCAGCCAAGGCGCCAGCGACGCCAATTCCTCCTGATGCGATTGCAATTGGCCCTGCAATGCCTGCATCCATAGCGTTGCGCTGTCGGTGGGATCCTGAGCAGCTTCGACGTTGGCCGTATTGGGGAGATCGCGCGCGACGGCCGCAGCCTGCGTTGCGATCCGATCGAGTTCCGCGCGCGCCGCTACCAGCGATGTCGGGGGCGCCTCGTCGCGACTACCGAGACTGTTTTGCAGTTGGACCAGGGACTGGGGGGGGGTAGTGCCGAGCAAATCAGTCAAAAGGTATGCACAATCGGCCAATCCGGAACGCGCGCGCGGATCCACGATGCAGTCGTCCGGCATGGCCAGAAGACCTGCGCGCAATGTCAAAAGATGACCCGCCAGGTTGCCGCTGTCCACCGTCGATATGTATCGTGGCGCCAACGGCTGCAACGTCTGCGTGTCGTACCAGTTGTAGAAATGTCCTGCGTGCCGTTCCAGCTTATGCATGGCGGCAAGCGACTTGGTACAGCGTTCGACGAGCCGGGAGCACGTCAGGTAGCCGAAATCGTAGGCCGCCAGGTCGGCAAGCAGCGCGATCCCCATGTTCGTCGGCGACGTGCGATGGGCGATCGTACCCGACGGAATTTCCTGGTAATTGTCCGGCGGCAGCCAATTGTCCGCAGGGGCCACGAATGTCTCGAAGTAAGCCCATGTTCGCCGCGCCAGCTTATGCAGGAATTTTACCTTCTCGTGACTTAGGCGGACGACGCGCGCAGCCAGCGGCTGGCTCATCCACCACGCAATCGCCGGGGCGCCAAGCCACAGCAACAGGAACGGAAGGGCAATCGGAAGCGACGATGGACGTGCGAGCGACAAATACCCTCCCACGATGACCGCCGTGGCCGGCGTGATCCACATCAGCCGGGCCACAAATGCGAGCGACGTGCCGTCACCGCGATACTCGCTCGACGGCGTCCATTCCAGCCGGCGCTTCCTCGTGATGAGCAGCCGCCAGTTGGCTCGCGCAATGGCAGCGATACTGTAGGAGGCCTCATGCGGCAGGCATGCGAGCAGGAACAGGATCTGCAGTGCGCGGCGAAGTATCGCGCGCCACGCGCTGGCCAGATGCTGCGCGGGCGGCATTTCATCCGGCTTGCGTAAAACATCGAGCAGCGAGCCAATGGCGGCGGGGGTCGCCAGAACGGTCAGGACCAGCAGCGTCCACCACCACGCCGGATTCAATGCTGTCCAGCCGGCGATCAACAGAAACAGCAATGCCGCAGGGACGGCGCTCCGCCTCAGGTTGTCGAAGATTTTCCATTGCGACAGCAGAGAGAGGGGATTGTGGACACGGGCGCCCGCAGCGGCCGGAACCTTGTGCAACAGCCAACTCGCGATCTGCCAATCGCCGCGAATCCAGCGCTGCCGGCGGCTGACATCGGCGCCATATTGCGCAGGGTAGCCGTCGTAGAGTTGGACATCGCTGAGCAGCCCCGCTCGCGCGTAGCTGCCTTCCAGCAGATCGTGGCTGAGAATGCGGTTCTCGGGAAAGCGCCCCTTCAACGCCCGTTCGAACGCCACGACATCGTAGATTCCCTTGCCGATGAACGAACCTTCGCCAAATCCGTCCTGGTAGACATCCGAGACCACGCGCGTGTAGGGATCGATACCGGAATCGCCGCCAAAGGCGCGGGCAAATCGCGAGCAGTTCGAGTCGGGCAGCGACGTGACGATGCGAGGCTGCAGGATTCCATAGCCCGCTGTGACCCGTCCCAGCGCGTCGTCATAGCAAGGACGATTCAACGGATGAGCCATCGCGCCGACCAGCTGTATTGCCGAATCGCGAGTCAGTTCGGTGTCGGTATCAAGCGTAATGACGTACTTCGTGCCAACCAACTCTGAAGGGTCGCCCGCAATCGTGGCAAAGTGATCCTTAGCGCCGGCGTCGCCCGAGAGGAACGCGTTCAATTGACCCAGCTTTCCTCGCTTGCGTTCATAGCCCATCCACACTTTCTCGCCTGCATTCCAGGTCCTGGGACGGTGAAAGAGAAAAAAGATGTCGCCGGATGCCGGAATCGGTGCTTCCGCGGCGCGACGGTACTTCGTGTTGAGTGCGAGGATCATGCTTTGTGCCAGTTGCACCAATGCAGCATCCTCGACTTTAAACTCGGTGTCCGAATCGGGAAGGTCCGTTAGCAACGCAAAGCAAAGATTGACGTCGCGGTTGCCCAGGAAGCGGATCTCCAGCGCATCGACAAGCGCCTCAATCTCGCCCGGTTTCGTCAACATCGCGGGCACCACCACGAGCGTACGAAATTCCGCTGGGATGCCCTCCATGAAATCCATTCGTGGCAGGGGCACGGGGGCATTGAGTGCGTCGAACAATGCGTTGACCAGCGCAACGGCAAGCTGGCTTCCCGTCAGAATCGCGGCAGCCGCAATCGACGCCAGAGTGAGGCGCGATAGGCCATCCGCCTGAGCAGTAAGCGTGATACCCACGCCAAGAATGACAGTCAGTCCGACAATGGCACCCACATAGAGCACCTCGGCACTTTTTTCCTTATGCCGGCGCCACGCCGCGGCCATCGACCACTCGTCGCCGGGACCGCTTTCCAGCAGGGTCCGGCCGGCGTCGATCAGGTAGTACCCGACGTGATTCCGTCGATGGTCCCCATCACCCGCCTGATCTTCGACGGCGAGCGCGATGGCGCGCCGCGCGACTTCCAGTTCGGGAAGTGTCCGCCTCTTGGCGATCTGCTCGACCACATGGCGATACCGGTCGCGCGTCACAAAATCCATCGCGCCATAGGTGCCTGTGGGGTCTTCACTCAACTTGAGTTCGACCACGCTGAGCGACTCGACAAACTGGCGCCAATCCATCGCAGCAAGAAAGCGCAGGCTACCGATGCTGTTGCTGATCGAAACCTGATTAGCGGCCTGTCGCTGCGTACTCGCCTGAATCAGCTGATCGATGGTCAGGTTGGCCTCGGTCAGCCGCTGTTCAACCCAGGTGAGCGGCAGCGTCAATGCCGAGCCGTGACCACGCAAACGTCGTGCGAGTTCCGATACGAACGCTGGTGTCATTGGCGGCCCCGACCGCGCCATGTCGGCGATCACCAGGATGAGGCTCTTGGGGTCGGACTCCGCTACCGTGTACATCTGGTCGGCCCAGTTGTCCGCCAGGTCGCGATCGACCCGGCCCGCGGCTACGTCGACGGCCACCCGGCGCAGATTTTCGATCAATGCAAGCCGGATCATGATCGGGATTGCCCAGAGTTCACCTAAGTCGAGTGCCGTGACGGTCTGATAGGACGCCACGAATCGAGTCAGGCTTTCCGGATCGACGCGTCCATCGCCATGTGCAATGGTTTCGAGCGCGATGTCGTAGACACGCGGCATACCGACGGACCTGCCGGTAGCGAGCCGCGGCAATTGGCGACTATAGTTGCGAGGCAGGTGCCGGCGGGCGGTGCGGATCTGCTCCTCGATCAGGTAGAAATTGTCGAGAAGCCATTCCCCTGCGGGCGTAATGGGGCGATTGGCTCGCAGCGCCGCCGTCAGCAACTCATTGGCGTTGAGCAATACTTCCTGGTTCTGCGCCAAGCGGCGCAACAGGAGATCGCCGAATCTCGCGACGGCAAAACGGTGCGTCTTCGCCAGAAGCACACCATGCTGCTCCATCTGGTCCGCGCTGAACAATTCCGAACGTAGCGGTTGTTCGTCGCTGTGCCGGCCTGTGCCGTCCCGGGCAATGCGGCGGCTGACCACGCGAAATGCCGCGCGCAGCCGTGCTGCGGCGTCAATCCACATGCTTCTGTCGAACACAGGTCACACGCGGTTGGTCGCGTGTGCGGGGCCGTAAACGTTCTTTCAATGCATCGACGAGTCTATTGGCAAAAACATGGGAACGCTTTCAAATATCCTTAGTCGCTGGCAATGTCATCGAGACGGGCGGATTCCGGCGAAAGCGCGCTCCCGTCGGACGCGGCGCGGGTATTCATGCGGAGCCTTCGCGAGCCGCACTCCACCGACAAGGCATCCCAACGGGCCATTACCCGTTGATCGGCATATTTGTTCTGGTTGAGGGCAATGAACACATAGACAATCTTTCCGGAAGTGCGATCGAGCACGACGTCATGCAATTCGCCAATCTTCCTCCCGTCGAGATCCACGATCTCCTGTCCCAGAAGACCTTCGACAAGCATCGGTGCCGGGAGCGAGGGGCGGTCTAAGGAGCGATGTGTGGGCATGGGTCCCTCCGGGTCTTTAGAGTTGCAGAGTGAAATTCGGACAACCAGCCAGCAAGATGATCAGTGATTGGTATTGTCCGGGGTATCGGAGCGTCCCTTCACGTTTCGTAGGACAAAGCCGACACCACCCGCCTGCAGCTATGGCAATCTGCGAACCACAATGCGCGCAAACTACAGTTCGCACAATAGCGCGCCGATTGCGTTCGTGTCTGTGCGCTACGCATCATAGTGGCGCGCCTGCCTGCGGTCGGCGAGTTGGCGCGCTACTCCAAATGCGGCCGCTCCGATCACGCTGGCCACTTCCAGTTCCGGATCTCCGGCATGTCCTGCCCGTTCCGGACAATATATTGTCGGTGCTCCACCAACTTCTCCTCGAGCCGCCTTTTGAGGTACAGGCCTTTGTCGCCGGTCTGTGGCAAGCGATCGATGGCGTCCATCGCCAGGTGGAAACGGTCGATGTCGTTCAATACCGTCATGTCGAACGGCGTGGTGATTGTGCCCTCCTCCTTGTAGCCACGCACATGGATGTTGTCATGGTTGGCGCGACGGTAGGTGAGCTGGTGAATCAGGCGCGGATATGCGTGGAAAGCAAAGATGACCGGCTTGGTCCGGGTGAAAAGTTCATCGAAGTCCATGTCGGTCAAGCCGTGCGGATGCTCCGTGTGCGGCTGCAGCTTCATGAGGTCGACGACATTGACGACGCGCACCCTGAGTTCAGGCAAATGCTCGGCAAGGATGGACACTGCGGCCAGCGTCTCCAAGGTTGGAACGTCTCCGCAGCACGCCATCACCACGTCGGGGGCCCGCTCGCCGTCGCTGCTGGCCCAATCCCAGATGCCGATGCCGGCGGCGCAGTGTTTGGCTGCCGCGTCCATCGCCAGCCATTGCGGCGCGGGATGTTTGCCCGCGACGACTACATTGACGTAGTGACGGCTGCGTAGGCAGTGGTCCATGACGGAGAGCAGGCAATTGGCATCTGGCGGCAGATAGACGCGCACGACCTCGGCCTTCTTGTTGACGACGTGGTCGATGAATCCGGGGTCCTGGTGAGTGAATCCATTGTGGTCCTGTCGCCATACGTGCGAAGCCAGCAGGTAGTTGAGCGACGCTATCCTGCGGCGCCATGGAATACGTGAGGTGACCTTCAGCCACTTGGCGTGCTGGTTGAACATCGAGTCCACAATGTGGATGAATGCTTCATAGCAGTTGAATACGCCGTGCCGTCCGGTCAGGAGGTAGCCTTCGAGCCATCCTTCGCACTGGTGCTCACTCAGCATCTCCATCACGCGCCCGGACGGCGCCAAGAATTCGTCGTTTGGCGCGGTCGAGGCATTCCACTGGCGCTGCGTCACTTCAAACAATGCTTCCAGCCCGTTGGAAAGCGTCTCGTCGGGGCCAAAGACCCGGAAATTGCGCTGCTCGTCGTTCAACTTGGCGACATCGCGCAGGAAACGTCCGAGCACGTGGGTGTCGCCAATGCCCTGCACGCCGGGCGTGGGCACATCGACGGCGTAGTCGCCATAGGATGGCATGCGCAGGTCGCGCAGCAGAAGGCCCCCGTTCGCGTGCGGGTTGGCGCCCATCCGCCGTATTCCGATTGGGGCCAGTTCCGCGAGTTCCGCGACGAGTCGGCCCTGTTCATCGAACAGTTCCTCCGGCCGGTAGCTCTTGAGCCAACCTTCCAGCAATTCAAGGTGGCCCGGATGCGTCGACGGGTGGGAGATTGGCACTTGGTGCGCGCGGAAAGTGCCCTCGATCTGTTTGCCATCGACGAACTTGGGACCTGTCCAGCCTTTGGGCGAGATGAGAACGATCATCGGCCAGCGCGGTCGGGTCGCCTCGCCGCCGGCGCGGGCGTTCCGTTGAAATGTCTTGATCTGCAGAATCGCCGCGTCCAGCGCGATGGCCATGGCCTCGTGCATCAACGCAGGTTCGTAGCCTTCGACAAAATGCGGCGTCCAGCCGTAGCCGCGCATTAGTTGCTCGAGTTCCTCCCGGCTGATGCGAGCCAGGACGGTCGGATTCGCAATCTTGTACCCATTCAAGTGCAGTATAGGCAGCACCGCGCCATCCGTCCTAGGATCGAGGAACTTGTTCGAATGCCACGCGGTGGCAAGCGGCCCCGTCTCCGCCTCGCCATCGCCGACGACACAGGCAACGATCAAGTCGGGGTTGTCGAACACCGCACCAAACGCGTGGCTCAACGAATAGCCCAATTCGCCGCCCTCGTGAATCGAGCCCGGACATTCCGGCGACGCATGACTGGGAATGCCGCCGGGAAACGAAAATTGCAGGAAGAGCTTTTGCAGACCCGCCTCATCGCGGCTGATGTCCGGATAGACCTCGCTGTAAGTGCCCTCGAGATAGGTGTTGGCAACCACCGCCGGGCCGCCATGCCCGGGGCCCGAGACGTAGATCATGTCGAGGTCGTGCTCCCTGATCACCCGATTCAGGTGGACATAGATGAAGTTTTGTCCTGGCGTGGTGCCCCAATGCCCGAGCAGCATGTGCTTGATGTCCGAAAGCGCCAGTGGACGCTTTAGCAGCGGGTTGTCGAACAGGTAGATCTGTCCGACGGAAAGGTAGTTTGCGGCCCGCCAATACGCGTCCATCTTCTGTAGCAATTGGGGATCGAGCGCGGGCGTCCGCGCGGATATGGGCAGTTTGATGCCGGTGTTCATGGCAGGACTTCTCCAGTGGGCGCGCGATAGCCCACCACCTGGCAGACTGCGCGCGCAATCATCAGCTCCTCGTCGGTGCGAATGACCCGCACCGACACCTGACTGGCCTCGGTCGAAATCACGCCGGCATTTGCGGCGTTGCGCGATGGATCGATCTCGATGCCGAGAAAGCCCAGGCCTTCGCAAATTCGCGCGCGGACCTGTGGCGCGTTCTCGCCAATTCCGCCGGCAAAGACCAGGGTGTCGAGTCCGCCCAGCGCGGCGGCGTAGGCACCGACCCACTTCTTCGCCTGATAACAGAACACGGCGACCGCGTCGGCCGCCCGGGAATCGGTAGCCTCGCGCGCGAGTAGATCGCGCATGTCGGAGCTGGTTTCCGAAATGCCGAGCAGTCCCGACTCGTGGTTGAGCATGGTGTCGATTTGTCCCGGCGTCATCTGCTCCGTTTTTTCCAGGTACAGCGCGAGTCCAGGATCGATATCGCCAGAACGTGTACCCATGGGCAAGCCACTTGCGGGCGTAAACCCCATGCTGGTGTCGATGCTCTTTCCACCTTGCACAGCCGCGACGCTGGCGCCGTTGCCCAGGTGGGCGAGGATCACACGCCCGTGCGCGACCGATGGGCCGGCGGCGTGCGCGAGTTCTTCAATCAAGTAGGCATAGGACAAGCCATGAAAGCCATATCGCCGCACACCTTTGGCCTCCAGGCGCCTGGGGATGGCCAACAACATGGCGACGCGCGGCATGCCTTGGTGAAACGAGGTGTCGAAACAAGCCACTTGTGGCAGCGCCGGCGCATGCGCGCGCACGGCGTCCATCAGATCGATCTCACCCGGCAGGTGGTCCGGGTCGCTCCATTCGCGGCTACGAAGTTCATCGAGAAGGTCCGCCGTAACAATCGCAGGTTCCGTGTGGCGCGTGCCGTGAACCACGCGATGTCCAACGGCCGAGAGGGTCCTGAATATACTTTCCGCGTCGAGCCAGTCAAGCAGCGCCTTTGTAGCGGATGGGAAATCCTTTGCGCTGGAAAAATCGTGGTCGTGGCTGGCACCATCGGCGTCGCTGACATGGAGGGAGGAATTGGGGAGGCCAATCCGATCAAGCTTGCCGTGAACCTGACGTTCCAGCGCAACGCCAAAACGATACACGCCGAATCGGATGCTGGAGGAGCCCCCATTTAGCGTGAGAATGACCGGGCTCGCAGGTGGCATGGCGGAATCTTGTCGCCGATCGGAAGTCCTGATCCCGGCGCGGGATCGGCTAAACCGCAGTCTGTTCAGGTAATCACGTCCTGTCCGTCCGCTACCGCACAGACGACACGGTCGAATCGCGGCCATCCTCTGGCGATTCGGCGAGAGCATGCGCATCATGGCCACCGCCATCAGCCCCCTCGCCGGCATCCCTGCTTGTCGACATCCCAAAGCTCGTCACAGGTTACTACATCGAAATTCCCGACGTCATGGTGTCCGCGCAGCGCGGGGCCTTTGGCAACTTGGGACACCGGGCACTACGTCAACCAACCTGGTACCGTTCTCGAGATGGACGCCATCCGCCGCGCAGCGTTGCGCATAGACATATGGCAAGTGTCGAATTGAAGCAAATTGAGATATGTTGGAAAGCGAACAGACGGGATTGCCTCATGGCAATAGTCTGGCCTTTATGGCGCGCGCACCTGTTTGTTGCGCCGAGACATCTGGTCGGCCAATCCCGTCCTGCCAATGCTCAATCCAGTTTAAAAGGAAAATTGCAATGACAATGAACAAGGACCAAGTCAAAGGCGCGGCGAAGACTCTCGGCGGCAAAATTCAGCAGGAAGCCGGCAAACTCGTGGGCAGCAAAAAGCAAGAGGCCAAAGGGCTGAAGCTCAAGGTGGAAGGCAAAACCCAGGAGCACATCGGCGATCTGAAAGAAGCGATCAAGGACGCGCGCAAGCGGTAAAGGTGACATCCCCATGGCGAACGCTTACTGGTTTTACATTTACATCAAGGGCACGCTCCTGTTCCGCTGGGGCGCGATCGCCGGGAACGACCTCTACAAGGGGATAGGCCTGCGTCTGCGGCGGACCAGCTCGTTGCATTTGGCGTACGAGGCGGTCAAGGCGGAACTCGGACGCGAACTCGACGGCGTGCAACGCCGAGGCCGGGCGGTTCCGGCGGCACGGTCGTCGGCGCGCGTTGCACTCCAGTCCGTTTCCTGACGGCTAGGCGCAGCCGCCAAAGCAAGGCGCCATTGGCCAAGACCATCCGGCAGGTCCGATTCCGGCGGTGACAAATAGTGCAATCATCAGTTTGGGTGCGTAAGCCCTCAGCTTGGAGAGCGTCTTCCAACTGCCCTGAAAGATATTTTCGATGCCTGATCGCGTCCGTACGCTGGCGCACCTACCTACAGGTTGTCCCGAGAAAGCCAGCCTTCCGAAGGCTTATGTGCGTCGACGCACAGCGCGGCGCGATCGCTCAGGGGAGGATAGGTACTGGCGGCATTCGTAGCGCAACGTCAGCGACTCGACAGAACGGAGTTAACCATGCAACTAGGCGACCAGAAGGCGAGCGATAACGTCGAGGATCGACGCGGGATGGGGATGGTGGCGGGCGGACTGGGCGTCGGCGGAATCGTAATCGCTCTGATCGCCTACTTTCTCGGATTCGACCCAGGCGCCGTTATGGATGTGGCCCAGCAAGCCGGCACCCAACGTGAGACACGCGAGGCTCCCAAGGGCGCGCCCGCGGACGAGACGGGACAGTTCGTCTCCAAGATCCTTGGCAGTACGGAGGACGTCTGGGGCAAGATTTTCCAGCAGTCCAAGTCCCAATACCATCCTCCGACGCTGGTGCTCTATGACGGCTTGGTGCGCTCGGCCTGCGGTATGTCGCAATCGGCCATGGGGCCGTTCTACTGTTCCGGCGACGAAAGGCTCTACATCGACACCGCATTCTTCCGCGACCTGCAAACGCGCTTCCATGCCCCGGGAGATTTCGCCGAAGCCTACGTGATCGCCCACGAGGTCGGCCATCACGTGCAGAAGCTCACGGGCGTCTTACAACAGCAGGATGCGGCACACGGTCGCATCCCGCAGAGTGATTCCAAACAAACTTCCGTGCGGGTGGAGTTGCAGGCTGACTGCTACGCGGGAATTTGGGGATACTACGCCGGCACCATGAAGCAGCTGGATGCCGGCGACATCGCCGAAGCGCTTAACGCCGCATCCGCGATTGGAGACGACCGCATTCAGAAACAGACGCAAGGGCGCGTCGTGCCCGAGTCGTTTACCCACGGCACGTCGGAACAGCGCGTGCGTTGGTTCAAGCGCGGCATCGAGTCGGGCCGCCCAAAGGACTGCGACACGTTTACGGCCGAGTCGCTCTGAGGTTCGCGTACGCGAAAGGCCCCGGTTGCCAAACGGGCGCGCCGGCAACGAAGGGCAAGACTGGTTCGACAGTCGCAACCGAATATAGCGGCGCGCCTGGCTCGACGGGGGCCGAGGGTGTCAAAGGCGACCGCGGCAAATCGGGCGATACCGTCGTGGTAGTCCCAGTCCCGGTCAAAAAATGGGCGAATAACCACTTTTTAGAAGTCACGATCCCGGAGATCATTTGATTCAATGAGGGCCGGGTAGCAACTAAAATCTGCCCATAACCAACGGCAGACCTGCCGGTGGTTAATGCGCCGTGTAAACTCGGATGTTGCGAGTCGCCGCCTTGACCACGACCAATGTTCAAACACACGTTCGTTGCCTTGCTGATGGCCGTGCCGGCCATGGCAACGGGGCTTGACGCCCGCGCTGACAAAAGCACCGTGTGCACCATCACGGTCAACTCGCCCGACGAAAAGGAAGTCTTGCGGCGAAGCCTGCCCGAGGACCAGTTCCAGTTCGTCGAACTCGTGGAGCCCGGTCGTCCGGATTGGCTGCAAACAGCATGCCGGCGAAAAACCCAATGCGACGTTCTCGTCATCTCGGGACATTTCGACGCGGGGACGGAGTTCTATTCGGGTCGCGTCGACGCCCGGGAATCGCTGAAGGTAACGGAAATGGAGCGCATCTCCTGCAGCGACTCCTGCCCGGGCCTCTTCTCGCAACTGAAGGAGGTCTACCTCTTCGGCTGCAATACGTTGAATGTGGCCACGATCGAAAGCACAGCGGATGAGATCGCGCGCGGCCTGGTCCGTTCGGGACAATCGCCGGCCGAAGCAGATCGCGTGGCGAAGGCGCTCAACGAGCGGCACAGCGAAAGCAATCAGGACGGCATGCGCCGGATATTCCCGAACGTGCCCGTAATCTACGGATTTTCCCGGCTCGCACCCCTCGGGCCGACGGCCGCGAATATCCTCACTGGTTATTTTCAGTCGACGCCGCACGCGGAGGTTGGCTCCGGACGCGCGAGTCCCGCGCTTCTGCGCTCCTTTGCGGCCCACGGAATGACGGTGACCAGCGGGCTCGGCAGTTCCGATCCCCGAGCCGACTATCGGCGCGACGTGTGCCAGTTCTCCGACGATGGACTCTCGGCCGCACAGATGCTGCGCTTCATTCACACCTTGCTTGGCCGCGACATGGTGGAAGTACGCATGTTCTTCGAGCGGATCGAGACATTTCTGGCCGCCTTGCCCGAGGCCGAGCGCCAGAGTCCGTCCGTGACGCGAGTGCTGGGAGAGATTGCGGGCGACGAACCCGCCCGAGAACGTTATCTGGCGTTTGCCCGTGATGTCGATCGACCTCCGATCAGGATTCGCATGATGGGAGTGGCGCGCACCTTGGGCTGGCTTTCGCCGGCCGAAGAGCGCGCGGAATTCGTGCGCGTGATTGACGAACAACTCGCTGGCAACGCCATCAGCCCAGCCGAAGTGGATCTCATCTGCGCCTTGAATGCGAACCGCGGCCTCGATCCGGAACTCGCCCGGTTCAATCTGCCGCAGTGGCAGGCGGACGAAGTGGCGCATGCGGCGGTCCTCGCCTGCCTGGGGAGCGCAACCGGCCGCGCCC
>JBDTPJ010000059.1:0-22297 GCA_039932755.1 Betaproteobacteria bacterium | reverse complement strand
GGCTGGCTGCACGTCGATGTCTGCGACCGCGGCGCCCGGCGCGAATGGTTCGGCGCGCTGCCGCGCTTCGCAGCGTTTGAGTGGCACTACGATGTCTTCGACCTGCCGCCCATGGCCACACGGGTGCTGACCAATTCATTCAATGCCGACCAGGGTTACATCATCGACGACCGGCATATCGGTTTCCAGTGCCACATCGAGATGACCCGCGAGCTGGTTGAAAGGTGGTGTGACGACAGCCCGGCGGAACTGCCGTCGCGCTCGAGCGCCAATCTGCAAAGCGCGGCAGACCTCAAGGCCGACCTCCCGGCCCGCCTTGCCGCGTTGCATCAGGTGGCCGATGGCGTCTACGCGCGCTGGTCGCAGGGCCTGCTGCGCTGATGGCCTCGATACGGGCGTTGCCTGACCTGCTCATCAACCAGATCGCGGCGGGCGAAGTCGTCGAGCGTCCGGCAGCCGCGTTGAAGGAAATGCTGGAGAACGCAGTCGACGCTGGCGCCACGCAAGTCGACGTGGAACTTGCCGCGGGGGGCGTCAAGCGGATCCGGGTGGCCGACAATGGCAGCGGCATAGCGCGCGAGGAACTGGCCCTTGCCGTCGCTCGCCACGCCACATCCAAGATCGGCTCGGTGCTCGACCTGGAAGCAATCGCTTCGCTGGGATTCCGGGGCGAAGCGCTGGCGTCGATCGCATCGGTGTCGCGCTTGAGCCTGGCGTCGCGGGCGAAAGACAAGCCGCATGCGTGGCGCATCGAAGTCGAGGGCGGAACGGTCAGTCCCATTTCCCCGGCGGCGTTGGCGGTCGGCACCAGCGTCACGGTCGAGGAGCTCTTTTTCAACACGCCGGCGCGGCGCAAGTTCCTGCGCACTGAAGCTACCGAGTGGGCGCATTGCGACGAGGCATTCCGGCGCGTGGCACTGGCCCATCCGGCAACCGCATTTACGCTTCAGCACAATGCCCGTGTCGTGCACCGATTGGTCGCTGCCGGTCGGCGTGTTCGCGTCGAGCAGCTGTTGAGCGACGACTTCGTGCTGCATGCGGCGGAGGTCGCGGCCGATGCCGCCGGCGTCAAGCTTACGGGCTTCGCTGTCCGTCCGGCCTATGCGGCGCAGGGCGGCGGCCAGTACCTGTTCGTCAACGGTCGCTTCGTCCGCGATCGTGTGCTGCAGCACGCGTTGCGCGAAGCCTATCGCGACGTGCTTCACCACGATCGTCAGCCCGCGTACGCGTTGTGGCTGGAACTCGACCCACGCCGCGTCGACGTCAATGTTCACCCGCAAAAGACAGAAGTGCGATTCCGCGATTCCGGCGCGATCCATCAATTCGTGCGCCGTGCGGTGGAACGCGCGCTCGCGGCGAGCGCCTCCGAACAGCCCGCCGTCTCGGCCGCCGAGCGGCTGGGGTTGGCGGCGGCGCACTTGCCACCTCTCGCGCCGCAGCGCGACGCCTTCGCACCACTCGTTTCGGCGCAACGCGCGGGTGCGCACTGGCAAAGTCCTCAGTCGCCGCTCGGTTTGGAGACGGGGGAGCCGGCGCCGTTCTATGCGCGGCTTTTCGGACCGCGCGACGACGTTGTGGTGCGACCAGCGCTTCCCGCCGACGATCCGCATCCGCTGGGTTTCGCGTTGGCGCAACTGCATGGCGTCTACATCCTTTCGCAGAATCGCGCCGGCATGGTACTGGTCGACATGCACGCGGCCCACGAACGGCTTGTGTATGAACGCCTGAAGGCGCAATTCCATGACCGTGTGCCCGTGCAGCCGCTGCTGGTCCCGGCCACGTTTGCGGCAGATCCCCTTGAAGTAGCGACCGTCGAAGACAACAGCGAGGCGCTGGAATCACTTGGTTTTGCGATGTCCTCGCTGGGACCCGCAACAATAGCTGTGCGTGGCGTGCCGGCGCCCCTTGCCGATGCCGATCCCGCCGCACTGGCGCGCGCCGTGCTACACGAAATTCGCGAATTCGGCGGCACACAGGTGCTGACTGCTCACCGCGATGAATTGCTGTCGACGATGGCGTGTCATGGTTCGGTACGCGCAAACCGGAGCTTGGCCACCGCCGAGATGAATGCACTGCTACGGGAGATGGAGGCGACCGAGCGCTCCGGGCAATGCAACCACGGCCGGCCGACCTGGTACCAGTTGTCGCTGGCCGATCTCGACCGCCTCTTCATGCGCGGTCGCTGAAGCCTTCCAATTCCGCCGGCGAGATTCCCTGTTGCATCCCGCCATCCTGCTGATGGGCCCCACGGCGTCGGGCAAGAGCGCGCTTGCGCTGCGCCTGGCCGAGCGCCTGGACGGCGAGGTCGTCTCCGTGGACTCGGCGCAGGTCTATCGCGGCATGGACATCGGCACTGCCAAGCCCGGCGCCGCGGACCGCGCGCGCGTTCCGCATCACCTCATCGACATCATCGATCCGACTCAGCCGTACTCCGCGGCGGCGTTCATGCGCGACGCCAACGAATGTGTCGCCGAGATCCGCGCCCGTGGCCGAACGCCTATCCTTTGTGGCGGCACGATGCTGTATTTCAAGGCGTTGACCGAGGGCCTGTCGGCGCTGCCGCGGGCAGATGCCGCCGTGCGTGCCGAGCTCGATGCGCGGGCATCGCGCGAAGGCTGGCCGGCGCTGCATGCTGAACTTGCGCGTGTCGATCCGGTGACCGCGGCGCGGTTGGCCCCGGCCGACGCGCAGCGCATCCAGCGCGCACTTGAAGTCCATCGCTTGAGCGGAATCCCGCTTTCGGCGATGCAAGGCAAGCGCGCAGTCCCACCGGGTACCAATCTTGGCCCTACGATTCCCATTGCATTGATTCCCTCCAACCGTGCGGAACTGCACGCCGCCATTGCGCTGCGCTTCCAGACGATGCTCGATGCGGGACTCATCGACGAGGTGCGCGGCTTGCGGGCGCGTTATGCACTCACGCCTGAACTGCCCTCGATGCGTTGTGTCGGCTACCGGCAATGCTGGCAATTCCTCGAGGGTGCCATCGACGGGGCGAAACTGCGCGAGTTGGGCATTGCCGCCACTCGCCAGCTCGCGAAGCGGCAACTCACGTGGCTCAAGGCAACTGCGGCAAACACTTTTGATCCGAGGCTGTCCGGCCTTGCGGACGTCGTGCGCGCGTTCATCGAGGAGCACATCGACCGGAAGCGCGTATTGCGGGCGCACCGCATGACCTGACAGCTTGATGCTGCCATGCAATAATGGCAACCCGCCCCATGACATTTCCGCGTCTGCCCGGGCGGAATGACATGACCGCACGCACGCTCTACGACAAGTTGTGGGACTCCCACGTGATCCGCGAAGAAGCGGATGGCACGGCGCTGCTCTATATCGACCGGCACCTGGTCCACGAGGTGACGAGTCCGCAGGCGTTCGAAGGCCTGAAGCTTGCCGGGCGCAAGCCGTGGCGGATGCAATCGGTGGTGGCGACTGCCGACCACAACACGCCGACCAAGGACTGGAGCCGTGGCATCCAGGACCCGACATCGCGCACGCAGGTCGAAACGCTGGACAAGAACATTGCGGAACACGGCGCCAAGGCGTACTTCCCGTTCCTCGATCGCCGGCAGGGCATCGTCCACGTGATCGGGCCAGAGCAGGGCGCGACACTGCCGGGCATGACGGTGGTCTGCGGCGATTCCCACACCAGCACGCACGGCGCATTCGCGGCGCTTGCTTTCGGCATTGGCACCTCCGAAGTCGAGCACGTCCTCGCCACGCAATGCCTGCTGACCAGGAAATCGAAGTCGATGCTGATTCGCGTTGATGGCCGCCTCGCCGCGGGCGTGACGTCGAAGGATCTCGTGCTGGCGATCATCGGCCGCATCGGCACGGCGGGCGGCAGCGGGCATGCGATCGAATTCGCGGGCGAGGCGGTGCGCGCGTTGTCGATGGAAGCGCGGATGACGATGTGCAACATGGCTATCGAGGCGGGCGCGCGCGCGGGCATGGTCGCCGCCGACGAACGCACGTTTGCTTATCTCAAGGGCCGGACGTTTGCGCCAACGGGCGCGCAGTGGGAGCGCGCAGTGGCGCAATGGCGCGACTTGCACAGTGACGACAATGCGCAGTTCGATACCACCCACGTGTTCGACGCGGGCGCCGTGCCGCCCCAGGTCACGTGGGGCACGTCGCCGGAGATGGTGGTGAGCATCGAGGGCCGCGTCCCGGACCCCGACCACGAACGCGATTCGGCGAGGCGCGACGGCATGGAACGTGCGCTCGCTTACATGGGACTCAAGCCGAATACGCCGATGAGCCACATTCAAATCGACAAGGTATTCATCGGCTCCTGCACCAATTCGCGCATCGAGGACCTGCGGCAGGCCGCAAGCGTTGCGCGCGGCCGGCAAGTGGCCAAGAACGTGAAGCTGGCGATGGTCGTTCCAGGGTCGGGCCTCGTGAAGGCGCAGGCCGAAGCCGAGGGCCTGGACCGGATCTTTCGCGATGCGGGTTTTGAATGGCGCGAGCCGGGATGTTCGATGTGCCTTGCGATGAATGATGACAAGCTGGAACCCGGCGAGCGCTGCGCGTCCACCTCCAATCGCAATTTCGAAGGCCGCCAGGGCAATGGCGGACGCACCCATCTGGTCAGCCCGGCGATGGCGGCGGGTGCCGCGATTGCCGGGCATTTCGTCGACGTGCGTCGACTGGTCTAGTGCAAGGAGCAACCACGATGTTCGAGAAATTTGCAGCACTCGCCATCATGGCGGGGATGGTGATCGGTCTCGCGGCATGCAATACCGTGGAAGGCGCTGGCAAGGACGTGAAGGCCGCCGGCCAGGGCATCGAAAAGGCGGCCGAAAAGGCGAAGCCGTACTGACCGACGGGTCGGGACCGATCAAATCCATGAAGGCCTTCCGCGTACATACGGGTCTCGTCGCGCCGCTCGACCGGGCGAACGTCGACACGGACGCTATCATCCCGAAGCAGTTCCTGAAGTCGATCAAGCGCTCGGGTTTTGGCGTCAACCTGTTCGACGAATGGCGCTATCTGGACCGTGGCGAGCCGGGAATGGACAATGCCAGGCGGCCGCGCAACCCGGCGTTCGTGCTGAACGAAGCGCGTTACCAGGGCGCGTCGATCCTGCTTGCTCGCCGCAATTTCGGTTGCGGCAGTTCTCGCGAGCATGCGCCTTGGGCGCTGGCCGATTTCGGCTTCCAGGCGGTCATTGCACCCTCCTACGCCGACATCTTCCACAACAACTGCTACAAGAACGGCTTGTTGCCGATCGTGCTGCCGGAATCCCAGGTCGACCGGCTCTTTGCCGATACGCTTGCGTTTCCCGGATTCAATCTGACCATCGATCTGGAACATCAGGTCGTGTCGACACCGGACGGTGCGCTCGTGTTTGCATTCGAGGTGGAGCCGTTCCGCAAGCATTGTCTCTTGAACGGCCTGGACGAAATCGGGCTCACGCTGCAACACGCGGAGGCCATTCGCGCGTTCGAGACGAAACGGCTGGCCGACCAGCCCTGGATATAAAATTTCTCGACGAGAGGCGGCGCCAGGGTAACGCGGCGCCGCTCTTTTTTTTGGAGAGTCGAAACGATGAAGATCGCAATCCTGCCGGGTGACGGCATTGGCCAGGAAATCGTGGTGGAGGCCGCCCGCGTCCTGGCCGTCTTGCGCGCGCAGGGCCTTCCGATCAGCACGGAATCGGCGCCGATAGGCGGTGCCGGCTACGACGCGGCCGGGCAACCGCTGCCCGCGGCGACATTGCAATTGGCGCGCGACGCGGATGCCATCCTGATGGGTGCCGTGGGGGGGCCAACCTATGACACGCTGCCGCGAGAATTGCGTCCGGAGCAAGGCATACTGGGAATTCGCAAGGCGCTTGGATTATTTGCCAATCTGCGGCCGGCGCGCTTGTACCCGGAACTCGCCGCGGCATCGACGTTGAAGCCCGAGGTCGTCGCGGGACTGGACATCATGATCCTGCGCGAACTGACCGGCGACATCTATTTCGGACAGCCACGGGGTCGCCGCAAGAATGCCGCCGGCGACGACGAAGGCTACGACACCATGCTCTACAGCGTTCCGGAAATCCGGCGCATCGCGCGCCTGGGCTTCGAGACTGCGCGGCTGAGGAACAGAAAGCTCTGCTCGGTGGACAAGGCCAATGTGCTGGACACGAGCATCCTGTGGCGTGAAGTCGTGAGTGCGATGGCAGCGGACTATCCGGATGTTGCGCTGTCGCACATGTATGTCGACAACGCCGCGATGCAACTCCTCAAGAATCCGAAGCAGTTCGACGTAATCGTTACCGGCAACATCTTCGGCGACATCCTGTCCGACGAGGCCTCCATGCTGGCCGGCTCGATCGGCATGCTGCCCTCGGCATCGCTCGACGCCAACCAGAAGGGCCTGTACGAGCCCATTCACGGCTCGGCACCGGATATTGCCGGCCAGGACAGGGCCAATCCGCTGGCCACGATCCTGTCGCTTGCGATGATGTTCCGCTATACGTTTGCCCGGGCCGATGTCTCCGAGCGGATCGAAGGTGCGGTGCGGCGCGTGTTGCAGCAGGGTCATCGCACTGGCGACATCGCGCAGCCGGGGGAACAGGTCATCGGCACCAAGGCGATGGGTGACGCCGTGGTCTCGGCATTGCAGGCGGCATGATGGCGCGACGAACCGTAATCACGATCCGCCGCGCGCTGGTGACCGATGCCGAGGCGATCCAGGCCACGTTCGGCTCGCCCAAGGCGATGGCCGGGACGCTGCAGCTGCCCTATCCCACGGCGGACCAGTGGCGCAAGCGCCTGGCGGATTTCCCGCCGGAGGACCACCTGCTGGTCGCGGAAATCGCCGGCGAGGTCGTGGGCAACCTCGGGCTGCACATGGCTTCCAAGTCACCGCGCCGTCGGCATGCCGGAGCGTTAGGCATGTCCGTGCGCGACGATTGGCACAACCGGGGTGTGGGGACCGCGCTGCTGGCCGCGGCGCTGGACCTGGCTGACAACTGGCTCAACTACACACGCCTCGAGTTGACGGTCTATACCGACAATGCCGCGGCGCTCGCGCTCTACCGCAAGTTCGGCTTTGCGATCGAAGGCACGCTCCTCGACTATGCCTTCCGCGGTGGGCGCTTCATCGATGCCTACACGATGGCGCGGTTGCGGCAAGCGGGCACCGGAGCCTATGGGGTGAATCGGAAAAACGCCGAGCGGTATGGAGCGACCAAGGCGGGTGCCAAGACTAACAAGCGAAAACGCCCGCTGTGACGCGCTGTTTTTTCGCAAGCTTAGTGGCACAACCAGGTTGAATTGGAAATCATCATGCGAGTCGGCTTTGTGGGATGGCGGGGAATGGTGGGATCGGTCCTCATGCAGCGCATGCGCGAAGAGAGCGATTTCGACGTGATCGAGCCGGTGTTCTTTTCCACGTCGCGGACGGGCGGCGCGGGGCCGGACATCGGTCGCGATGGCGACAAGTCCGCGGAACCGGTCAGGGACGGCAACGATCCGAAGGCGTTTGCCGGCCTGGATGCGATCGTCACCTGTCAGGGCGGCGACTGGACCACAGCGATGTACCCCAAGCTGCGTAACGGGGGCTTCGGTGGTTACTGGATCGACGCCGCCAAGACGTTGCGCATGAAGGACGACGCAGTGATCATTCTGGACCCGGTCAATCGCCCGGTGATCGACGCGGCACTGGCGCGCGGCGTGCGCGACTACATCGGGGGCAACTGCACCGTCAGCCTTATGGTGCTGGCGCTCGCCGGACTGCTGGAGCGCGATCTGATCGAGTGGATGACCTGCATCACCTATCAGGCGGCCTCCGGCGGAGGGGCCCAGAACATGCGCGAACTGCTGCAACAGATGGGCGAGGCGCACCTTGCGGCTAAGGAACTGCTGGACGATCCCAACTCCGCCATTCTCGACATCGACCGCGAAGTGGCGGGCATCCTGCGCGACGAGAGTTTTCCTACCGAGCACTTCGGGGTGCCGCTGGCGGGTTCCCTCATTCCGTGGATCGACAAGGACCTGGGCAACGGAATGAGCCTGGAGGAGTGGAAGGGCGGCGCCGAGACCAACAAGATCCTCGGTCGGGATGCTGCCCATGCCATTCCGGTGGATTCACTGTGTGTCCGCATCGGGGCGATGCGCTGCCACAGCCAGGCGCTGACGATCAAGCTGCGGCGCGACGTGTCGCTGCCCGAAATCGAGGCGATGCTTGGCGGCGCCAACGAATGGGTGAAGGTGATCCCAAACCGCAGGGAGGAAAGCGTGCGCGAATTGACGCCCGCGGCCGTCACGGGGAAGCTTGGCATTCCCATCGGTCGCTTGCGCAAGCTCGCGATGGGTCCGGAATATCTCGGAGCGTTCACCGTTGGCGACCAGTTGCTATGGGGTGCGGCAGAGCCTTTGCGGCGAATGGTGCGGATATTGCTGTCGCATTAGGCCGCAGGGGTCCGCAAGCGCCTCCCCGAATGGCAAAGCCGTTTGCGGCTTGCCGCAAATGGGCAAACACGTCCTACTTGCGTCCGTCGCACGTGTTTTTGGAAGGTTTATGCGATATCGCTTGGGTTGGGGGGCCGTGGCAAGCGTTGAGGTAGCGACAGCAGGAACGCAACACTCGGGCAGGGTGCGGTTGCGCCACTACATCTTGTAGAAGTGGCAAAGTCAGTACGCTAGCCCTAGCGCTCCAGGTTAGTACAGTGGCATTAATCTCGTGTGAATCCGAGACGGTTCACCGGGGAAAAGGCAAGCTAATACCGAGGTTTAGCTTGCACCGCTAAATCCATGATGTTATGTTAGCTTGAGCCAAACAGCATTCCCGAAGGGGTCGGCATGCGAGTAAAACCCATCGTCACGTACGGCCTGGTCGCGGGCGCACTTTTGTTGCCCCTGACGGCCCATTCGCTCGGTCTGGGAAAGTTGACCGTCGAGTCCGCGCTAGGACAGCCGCTTTCGGCCAAGATCGAGCTTTTGCCGGGATCCAAGGAAGAACTTGATTCCGTTGTGGCCAAGATCGCGGACCCTGCGCTGTATCGGCAAAACAACCTGCAATACCAGAGCGCCTTGTCCCGTGCACGCATTACCATCGAACGCGGCGCCAATGGCGAGTCCTATTTGCGCGTTACCTCGCCGGCCCTCATGAATGAGCCGTACCTGGACCTGATGGTTGAAGTGAACTGGTCGGCAGGACGCGTCGTTCGCGATTACACATTCCTGCTCGACCCGCCGGGTAGCGGTACGGAGGTCGCACAGGCGGAACCGGTCACGCCGCCACGTGCGGGCAGCGCCGCGTCCCGTGCGCAGCCCGCTGCAGCGACATCAGCGTCCGCACCCACTGCAGCGCCACGTGCCGCAGGCGATGGCTATACCGTCAAGCGTGGGGACACTCTTTCCAAGATTGCGAAGGACTACAAGCCGGAAACGGTCACGCTCGACCAGATGCTGGTTGCGTTGTTCAAGAGCAACCAGGGCGCCTTCGAAGGCGCCAATATGAATCGCCTGCGGTCTGGCGCGATCATCACCATTCCGACCGCCGCGGACGTCTCCTCCGCGCAACCTGTGGAAGCGACCAAGGTCGTGAAGGTGCAGGCGGCAGATTGGCGCGCGTATCGCGATCGCGTTGCCGGTGCAGCGCCCACGGTCGACGAGTCGGCCAGCCGCGCAGTTGGCGGCAAGATCGGCACGGCCGTTCAGGACAAGACGCCCGTGGCGCGCCCGGGCGGCGACCAATTGAAGTTGTCCAAGGACGGTGGAACGGGCAAGGGCGCGGGCGGGGCCGAATCGACAGTTGCGCGCGACGCCGCACTTAAAGAGGCGCAAAGCCGCATTGCCGACCTGGAAAAGACGCTGAAGGACCTGCAACGCGCGGCCGATCTCAAGAACCAGACGCTGGCGCAACTGCAGTCGCAAGCCGAGGCGTCGAAGGCGAAGGCTCCACCGGTGACGCCGCCCACTGCGGCAGCGCCCACCATAGCGCCCTCCGCCGCCGCTGCAGCCACAAAGGCAACTGAGGACGCAGCGGCCAGGGCCGCGGCGGAAGTGAAGGCTGCCGCCGACGCCAAGGCAGCAGCGGATGCAAGAGCCGCGGCCGATGCCCAGTCAGCAGCAGATGCAAAGGCGGCGGAAGATGCCAAGGTTGCAGCAGATGCCAAAGCGGCAGCGGACGCAAAAGCGGCGGCACCTGTAGCTACCCCCGCTCCAGCAATGCCCGCGCCCGCCACGCCGGCACCCAAGGCCATGCCCAAGGCGGCGCCCAAGGAAGCGCCGGGAATGTTCGACGACCTTTTGGCTAACACGCCGTCGTGGGCCATTGGTGGCGGCGCGCTGGCGATCCTGGCGGGACTTGCGTTCCTCGTCGCAACGCGGCGACGCAAGACGACCAAGTTCGAGGACAGCATCATCTCGGGCACCGACATCAAGACCAATACCGTGTTCGGTTCCACGGGTGGCGGCGTGGTCAACACCGGCGACAACTCGCTCGCCAGCGATTTCAGCCGCGAAGGCCTGGGCAATATCGACACCGACGAAGTCGATCCGATCGCCGAGGCCGAGGTCTACCTCGCCTACGGTCGCGATGCGCAGGCGGAGGAAATTCTCAAGGACGCGCTCAAGAAGGATCCGCAACGGCAGGAGATCTATCTCAAGCTGCTCGAAATCCACGCGCAGCACAATAAGCCTTCGGCTTTCGAAACCGTGGCGTCCGAGCTGTATTCCGTCTGCAATGGCCAGGGTGAGACGTGGCACAAAGCCGTGGCGCTTGGGCGTCAGCTCGATCCCAACAATCCGATGTTCGCGGAAGGCGGCACGCCCGGCGTGGCGGCTGACGTGCACCCGCTGGCCATGGCGGGCGGCGCGGCGGCAGGCTTGGCAAAATCCGCTGCCGACGACGAGCATGGTCTCGAATTCCAGATGGACGAGGAAATTTCGATCTCGCCCACCTCGGGCGCTGAACCGAAGACGCCGGCCGACATCCTGGCGGGTGCCGAAAGCGAACTCAGCAAGACCGCGAAGGGCACCGGTGCGGCCGCTGCTTCGTTTGCCTCAGTGCTAAGTACGGGAAAATCGTCCCCCGACTCGCGCGCGGCGACGTTGGCGGACAAGGTTGAAGCGGCTCGCGAAAGTTTTGACGAAACCGCCAAGTTCGACATGGATTTCAAGCTTGACGACGCGGACAAGACGGCCGTGCTTACCAACGCGCGCGCCGAGCCTGCGCTGGCGTCTGCCGGCATGGCGCCCCAGTTGACGCGGCCTGCTGCTGCACTGGAACTCGACAAGCTGGACCTTTCCTTCGATCCGGAGCGTTCTACGTTCGAGGACCCGACGCCGTCGGTGCTGGACGGACAGTGGCACGATGCGGCGACCAAGCTCGACCTGGCCAAGGCATATCAGGAAATGGGCGACGTCGAGGGCGCGCGGGAAATCCTGCAGGAAGTTCTGCACGAAGGCGACGACCAGCAGAAGACCGAAGCCAAGGCGCTGCTCGCCAAGCTGGCCTGACCCAGCATCTCCAGTAACATTCACGGGCGACGGGTCGAAAGATCCGTCGCCCGACGCTTTACTGGTTCCGGATTTCTCAACACTGACCTTGTTGCCGACCTCGTTGCCAATCTCATTGCCGACCTCATTGCCCATTGCTGGACCCCCGGCATGCGCCTAGCCCTCGCCGTCGAATATTCGGGTCACGCGTTCTGCGGGTTCCAATCGCAGTCGTCCGGTTGTGGAGTGCAGGACGCACTGCAGGACGCCGTCGGCGAAATTGCCGGCCATCCTGTCACGGTGATTGCGGCCGGGCGCACCGATGCGGGCGTGCATGCCGTGTCGCAAATCGTGCATTTCGAAACCGAAGCAAGGCGTCCGGATTCGGCCTGGGTTCGTGGCGTCAACTCGCACCTGCCGGTGGCGGCCGCTGTCCTGTGGGCGCAGCCGGTGGCCGAAGACTTCCACGCGCGCTTTGCGGCGACTGCCCGCCACTACACCTACATGTTGCTTACCCGCGCGGAACGGCCCGGCCTCCTTGCCCGTTTCGTTGGCTGGTACCATCATTCGCTCGACGTCGGAGCAATGCGTACGGCCGCCGGCCAATTGCTCGGCACGCACGATTTCTCGGCGTTTCGCGCGGCCGAGTGCCAGGCCAAGTCCCCTGTCAAGACTGTGTCGCGCATCGATGTGCAGCAGCAGGGTCCCTTCATCCGATTCGATTTTTCCGCCAATGCCTTTCTCCACCACATGATCCGAAATTTCGTCGGGGCGCTGATACATGTTGGAGCCGGCAAGCGGGATCCTTCGTGGATTGCGGAATTGCTCGCGGCGCGCGATCGCACGCGCGCCGCGCCGACCTTCGCCGCGGACGGGCTCTATTTTTCAGGCGCCACCTACGACGCGCGCTTCGGACTGCCGCCGACGGTGCGCGTGGTCACCCTGGGCGGTGCTTGATGCCCGTGAATGCGATGCGAACCCGGACAAAAATCTGCGGCATCACGCGCCTCGCCGATGCGCTGGCGGCGGCCGATGCGGGCGCGGACGCCATCGGCATGGTGTTCTGGCCCGGGACGCCGCGCCGCGTGACAGTGGATTTCGCACGCGCGGTTTCCGCGGCGCTGCCGCCGTTCGTGACCAAGGTCGCGCTCTTCGTCGACCCGGACTCAACGGAAGTTCATGCGGTGCTCGACGCCGTGCCGATCGATTTTTTGCAATTCCACGGCGACGAGCCGCCTGCGTTTTGCAAAGCGTTTCACCGCCCCTATCTCAAGGTCGTGCACATGAGGGAAGACGTGGATTTGGTAGAATACGCGGCGCGTTACGCTGACGCGTCGGGGTATCTATTCGATACGTTCAGGGCCGGCGATCTTCCCGGCGGCACGGGTCACACTTTCGACTGGTCGCGGCTCTCGCCGCTATTGCGCGCAGGCTTGACCGCGCCGCTCATCCTTTCAGGCGGACTCGACCCCGACAATGTGAATGCCGCGATCCGCGCGGTGCGACCTTGGGCGGTGGACGTTTCGAGCGGCGTCGAAGAATGCGGCGCCGACGGCAAGTCGCGCAAAGGTCTCAAGGATGCCGCGCGCATTGCGGCATTCATCAAGGGAGTACGCGATGCAGATGCTCGACATGAAAACTGAATCGAAAGCGGAGCTCCAAAGTGAGCTTCCATATGACCTGCCCGACGCGCGCGGCCACTTCGGCCCCTACGGCGGCGTGTTCGTCGCGGAAACGCTGATCCGCGCCCTCGATGAGTTGAAGGCGCAATACGCGCGCTGCCAGAACGATCCCGCCTTTCGCGCGGAATTTCAACGCGAGTTGAAGCATTACGTCGGCCGGCCTTCGCCCGTGTATTACGCCGAGCGTTGGTCGCGTGAACTGGGCGGCGCGCAAATCTGGCTGAAGCGCGAGGACCTGAACCACACCGGCGCACACAAGATCAACAACGTGATCGGGCAGGCGCTGCTCGCCAAGCGGATGGGCAAGCCGCGCGTCATCGCCGAAACCGGCGCGGGACAACATGGCGTTGCCACGGCCACCATCGCCGCGCGCTACGGCATGGAATGCGTCGTCTACATGGGCTCGGAGGACATCAAGCGCCAGGCACAGAACGTGTTCCGGATGAACCTGCTCGGGGCCAAGGTCGTGCCCGTCGAGTCCGGTTCGAAGACGCTGAAGGATGCGCTCAACGAAGCGATGCGCGACTGGGTCACCAACATCGAGAACACGTTCTACATCATCGGCACCGTCGCAGGGCCCCATCCTTATCCCATGATGGTGCGCGATTTCCAGCGCGTGATCGGCGACGAGTGCGTTGTACAGATGCCCGAATACGCGGGGCGCCAGCCCGATGTCGTGATCGCCTGCGTAGGCGGCGGCAGCAATGCGATGGGCATCTTCTATCCCTACATCGGGTTCAAGGACGTGCGCCTGGTCGGCGTCGAAGCCGGCGGCCAAGGCATCGCCTCCGGCAAGCACTCGGCGTCGCTCAATGCCGGGCGCCCCGGCGTGCTGCATGGCAACCGCACCTACCTCCTGCAGGATGCCAACGGGCAGATTACCGAGACGCATTCCATTTCCGCGGGCCTCGACTATCCGGGCGTGGGTCCCGAGCACGCGTGGCTCAAGGACGCAGGCCGGGCGCAGTACGAAGTCGTCGACGATGACGAAGCGCTTGCCGCGTTCCACCAGTGCTGCCGCATCGAGGGCATCATCCCGGCGCTGGAGTCCGCGCATGCGCTGGCCTACGCCACGCGGCTTGCACCCACGCTGGCAAAGGACAAAATCTTGCTGGTGAATCTTTCCGGCCGCGGCGACAAGGATATGAACACTGTGGCGGAACGCTCCGGCTTGAAGTTTTTCTGTAGACCGGAATGCGAGTCCTCGGGGCGCTCACGTTGAATCGCATCGACGCCACGTTTGCGCAACTAAAGAGCCAAGGGCGCACCGCGCTGATCCCGTTTGTCACCACGGGCGACCCGTCGCTTGCGATCACGCGCCTGATCATGGATGCGCTGGTCGCGGGGGGCGCCGATGTGCTTGAGCTAGGTGTGCCGTTTTCCGACCCGATGGCGGACGGCCCGGTAGTCCAGCGGGCGGGAGAGCGCGCGCTTGCCCAGGGTGTAGGCCTCACCCACGTGCTCGACCTGGTCCAGGATTTCCGTCGCGTCAATACGACAACGCCGGTTGTCCTCATGGGCTATGCCAATCCGATCGAGGCAATGGGCATCGCGCATTTCGTGGCGCGTGCGCATGAAGTCGGCGTGGATGGCGTTCTCGTCGTCGATTACCCGCCGGACGAGGCCATCGAGTTCACGCAATTGCTCGCCGAACATGATATCGCGGCCATTTTTCTCCTGTCGCCCACGACCACCGATGCGCGCATTGCGGCCGTCGCAGAGGTTGCGCGCGGATATGTCTATTACGTGTCGCTCAAGGGTGTGACGGGCGCCGGCCACATCGATACCGCGGAAGTCGCGGCCAGGCTCGCGCACATTCGAAAGCAAGTCACCGTGCCCGTGGGCGTGGGCTTCGGCATCCGCGACGCGTCCGGTGCCCGCGCCATTGCGGTGCACGCGGACGCGGTGGTCATCGGCTCGCGTATCATCGAGGAAATCGAATCAGGCCCGCCTGCGCAAGCAGCAGCGCGCGCAGGCATGTGGTTGAAAACAATAAGGCAGGCGCTCGACGCCATGCCGGACAAGCGTGCCGCATAGTCGCTATTCGGCGGCCGCGGTTGCAGTACACTTGCGTCAGTTTTTTGAGGGGCAACGATGAGCTGGTTGCAGAAACTGCTGCCGCCGCGGATCAAGAGCGCGCCGGGCGAGCGTCGCACACCCGTTCCCGAAGGGCTGTGGGTCAAATGTCCCTCCTGTGAGGCCGTGCTCTATCGCACCGATCTCGAAAACAACCTCCTCGTGTGCCCCAAGTGTGCGTATCACTCCAGGGTGGGCGCGCGCGAACGCATCGAGCAATTGCTGGACCCGGAAGGTCGCTTCGAAATCGGGCTGGAAGTACTCCCGGTCGACAGCCTCAAGTTCAAGGATCAGAAGAAATATCCCGACCGGCTCGCGGCGGCGCTCGAAGAAACCGGCGAGACCGACGCACTGGTGGTCATGCAGGGCAGCGTCAAGAGCGTGCCGCTGGTGCTCGCGGCGTTCGAGTTCGGCTTTATGGGCGGGTCGATGGGCTCGGTGGTTGGAGAGCGCTTTGTGCGCGGCGTGCGCGTTGCCTACGAGAATCGCATCCCCTTTGTGTGCATCTCCGCGTCTGGCGGGGCCCGCATGCAGGAGGGCGTGAGCTCGCTCTTCCAGATGGCCAAGACTACGGCGGTGCTGCAGGAGTTGACCAGGGCGCGGCTCCCGTTCATTTCACTGCTCACCGACCCGACGATGGGTGGCGTGTCCGCGTCATTTGCGTTTGTCGCCGACGTGGTGATTGCGGAGCCGGGCGCACTGATCGGCTTTGCGGGACCGCGGGTCATCGAGCAAACCGTGCGCGAGAAACTTCCCGATGGCTTCCAGCGCGCGGAATTCCTGGTGGAAAAGGGTGCGCTCGACCTGATCATCGACCGCCGCCAATTGCGTGACGAACTCGCCAACCTGCTGGCCCTGCTCACAGGCCAGCCGCCGCCAGCGAACTGAAGCCACCGGCATTCCCTTCGGTGCGGACGTGCACCTGCCGTTCTCTCGCAGTGTAAACCAAGCGCGCCTGACACCATGAGCCGCCCGGCTACCGTCGAAGCATGGCTCGCGTATCTCGAAACGCTGCACCCGAAATCCATAGCGATGGGCCTGGATCGCGTGCGCGCGGTGCTGGCCAACCTCGACGCATCCATAACCGTCCCGGTGGTGACCGTCGCGGGTACCAATGGCAAGGGCTCGACATGCGCCATGCTCGAATCGATCCTGCGCTGCGCGGGCTATTCCGTGGGCTTGTATACGTCGCCGCATCTCCTGCGGTACCACGAGCGCGTGCACATCCTTGGACGCGAAGCGACCGACGGCGAATTACTGGCGGCCTTCGCGGCCGTTGAATGTGCGCGCCTCGCGACGCCGGGTCGTGACGGCGCGCCGACGCCGCTCACGTATTTCGAATTCGGCACGCTGGCTGCGCTGTGGCTGTTCGCCCGCGCCAAACTGGATGTGCTGGTGCTTGAAGTGGGATTGGGTGGGCGCCTCGACGCCGTAAATGTCATCGATGCGAGCGTCGCGGTCTTGTCGAGCGTGGGCATCGACCACACCGACTACCTGGGTCACACGCGTGAAGACATCGGACGCGAAAAGGCCGGGATTTTTCGTGCCGGACGTCCGGCGGTGTGCGCCGATCGCCAGCCACCGGCGAGCGTGACTGCGTACGCGGAAGAAATCGGTGCGAGACTGTTGCGGATCGGTCGTGACTATGGCTTTGTCAACGAGGGCACGCAGTGGAGGTACTGGGGTCCGGGCAAGGGTGATGAGAAGCGCGTTGACAAGTACGGTGAGGGGCGCGATGGAAATGGTCCTGGCGAGCGCTTCGGGCTGCCTTTTCCTGCCTTGCGCGGCGCGTACCAGCTGCAGAATGCAGCGACAGTCCTTGCGGTGCTCGACCTTCTGCGCGAAGCATTGCCGGTGCGTAGCGGCGCGCTGCGCGAGGGCCTGCTGACCGTCGAACTGCCGGGACGCTTCCAGGTGCTGCCGGGCCGTCCGACGATCGTCCTCGACGTTGCCCACAATCCGCATGCAGCGGCCGTGCTGGCCGACGAACTGGGCGCCATGGCTTTTCACCCTGCAACTTTCGCCGTGTTCAGCATGTACGCCGACAAGGACATCGCCGGTGTAGTGGCTACCATGCGTTCGCGCATTGATCGCTGGTTCGTGGCGGCGCTCCCCGGGCCGCGAGGAGCCCCGGTCGACACCCTGCGGCAACTGCTCGCCGGCGCCGGCGTCGACGGCAGCACCATAAGGATTTTTCCGGATATCGCTGGCGCATTCGCCGCGGCAAGGGAAACGGCGGGTGAGACTGATAGAATCGTCGCTTTCGGCTCGTTTCTCACGGTTGCCGCGGTGCTCGCGGCGCGAGCGGCGACGGGCCACTGATCTTTTTACGGGTTTCCTTGATGGGCGAAGCTCCCGATATCAACGTTGACGAATTGCGCCGCCGTGCGCGCCGAAGACTGATTGGCGCCGTGGTGCTTGCGCTCGCCGCCGCCGTGATCGTGCCCATGCTTCTGGAAAGCGAACCCAAGCCGCTCGGCGAAGACGTTTCGGTAAAGATTCCACCCGAGGACAATGCACGGTTCGTCAACGGGCTTTCGGACAAGGCCGGCAAAAACACCACCGCCGCAACCGAACCGGCGGCGAAGAAGCCGGGAGCGAAAGACTCGACGGCGGAGGCGATGAGGCCTGCTCCCGCTGCGTCCGCCTCGTCCGCGCCGGCGACTGAACCCGCGCCCGTCGCCGAAACGCCCGCAGCAAATGCCCCGGCCGCACTTCCCAGCAACGTCCCTGCGCCCAAGAAATCGATTGCGCAGGCGGAGCAGAAAATGCTCGGCGCGACGAGCAATGCCTCCGCACCGCCGGTCGTTGCGTCCGCGGCGAAGCCGGCAAAGGCGCCAGCGACGGCCCCGATAGCGAGCGCAGCGCCTGCAGATGCGCCCAAGGAAGGATTTTCAGTGCAACTTGCGGCCTTCGCGGACGACAAGGGCGCCAATTCCCTGGCAAACAAGTTGAAAAGGGCCGCTTATCCCGCATATACGGAACCTCTGACGACCAGCAAGGGCACCTTGTGGCGCGTGCGCGTTGGCCCGTATCCATCACGCGACGACGCCGTTGGCGTTCGCGACAAGCTCAAGGGCGAGGGTTACAGCGGCATCGTCTCGGCGGCCAAGTAGGAGCTCCCCAATGAACGCCTTCGACTGGACCATCCTGGCCGTGGTCGCATTGTCGATGCTGTTCGCTTTCAGTCGTGGCGTGACACGGGAATTGATTGCGCTGGTCACCTGGGTACTCGGGTTTGTCGCCGCGGTTACCTTGACGCCGCTACTTGGCGGAATGCTGCCGGAATTCGGCGACAACCCGGTATTGCGCTACCTGGTCGCTTTCGTTGCCGTGTTCATCGGCTGCCTTGTGCTGGGGGCCTTGGTGGCATGGCCGCTTGCAGGTGTCATCCACAAGGCGGGATTGGGTTTCGTCGACCGTTTCCTGGGCGCGATTTTCGGTGTGGCGCGCGGCGTTGTGGTGGTGGTCGCCTTTGTGCTGGTAGCGGGATTGACCACCCTGCCGCGGCTCAATTGGTGGCAGAATGCCGCCCTTGCCCCGTCGCTGGCGGTGGCCGCGCTGTCCCTCAAGCCGTGGCTGCCGCCGGAGTGGGCCGAGCGACTCGACTACTCTCGCGATGGCCGAAATCCGGCCCCGTCACCCGCGGAAAGAAAGGCCTGAACCTCCCATGTGCGGAATCGTCGGCGTCGTCGCCCATACTGCAGTAAACCAGATGCTGTACGACAGTCTCCTGCTCCTGCAGCATCGCGGACAGGACGCCGCGGGCATCGTCACCAGCGAGGGGCCGATCTTTCACATGTACAAGGGCCCGGGGCTGGTGCAGAACGTGTTCCGCACCCGAAATATGCGCGACCTGATGGGCTATGCGGGCATCGGTCACTGCCGCTATCCCACGGCCGGCTCCGCATTTTCCGATCTCGAGTCGCAGCCCTTCTACGTGAATTCGCCGTTCGGCGTCACGCTTGGCCACAACGGCAACCTGACCAACAGCGAAGAGTTGAAGCGCGAGCTGTTCCAACTCGACTTTCGCCACGTCAACACCAATTCGGACAGCGAGGTACTGCTCAACGTGCTCGCGCTCGAACTCGAGCGCGCTGCGCAGCACCATCGCCTCGATCCGGACGCGATCTTTCGCGCGGTGGCCGGCGTGCACAAGCGCTGCAAGGGCGCGTACGCCGTGGTGGCGATGATCGCGGGCTACGGCATGCTCGCCTTCCGCGATCCCTACGGCATCCGGCCGCTCATCATCGGCAAGAACGAGCAGATGGGCGGCACGGAATACATCGTCGCCTCGGAATCTGTGGCCATCGAGCCGCTCGGCTTTCATGTCCTGCGGGATGTGGCACCCGGCGAAGCGATTTTTGTCGACAACACCGGCGCTTTTCACTCACGCCAGTGTGCGGATAACCCGTCACTCAATCCGTGCATCTTCGAATTCGTCTACCTGGCACGGCCCGATTCCGTGATCGACGGCACATCGGTCTATGAAACTCGTCTCAACATGGGCGGCGCGCTGGCCGAAAAAATCCGCGGCATGCCGGAGGTGCAGGACATCGACGTTGTCATCCCTATTCCCGATTCGAGTCGACCCTCCGCGCTCGAGCTCGCCAACCGCCTCGGGATCAAGTACCGCGAAGGCTTTGTCAAGAATCGCTATATCGGCCGCACGTTCATCATGCCGGGCCAGGCCATGCGCAAGAAAAGCGTGCGCCAGAAATTGAATCCCGTCGGCATCGAATTCAAGGACAAAGTAGTGCTGCTGGTGGACGACTCCATCGTACGTGGCACCACGTCGCGCGAAATCGTGATGATGGCGCGCGAAGCCGGCGCACGTAAAGTCTACTTTGCGTCGGCCAGTCCACCGGTGCGTTTCCCCAACGTCTATGGCATCGACATGCCGAACCTGAGCGAACTCGTCGCCACCGGCCGCACCGAAGCCGAGGTGGCGCTGGAGATCGGCGCCGATCTCCTTATCTACCAGGACCTGGACGCGCTGAAGGAGGCCGTGCGCGCCGCCAATCCGAACCTCAAGAATTTCGAGGCGTCGTGCTTCGACGGCAAATACATCACCGGTGACATCACCGCAGACTATCTTACTCAGCTGGCCAATGAGCGCGATGAGCAGCGCGGCCAGGCGGAGGCGGATTTGCTTGAAGAGGAAAAGGAGCCGGGCTAGGGCCCGTGCTCATGCGATATTGCCAATCGGATTCGCCGCGCGACAGGTGCGCGCAGGCAGCCAGAACAGGAGATCCCGTCATGATCGTCACTCGCTGGTCCCGCACCTTTGCGTTCCTTGCCTTGTTCTGCGTCGCGAGCATCGCGTCCGGCCAGGACCCCGACTCCCCGGATGGCCTGGTAAAGGTCAGGTCGCGCCAACTGGATCTGGCCTGGCTGCTGCCCGGCGTCGATTTCCGTCCCTACACCAAAGTAATTGTCGACAAGACCTCGGTTGCGTTCCGGCAAAACTGGATGAGGAACTACAACATGAATGCGGGCCTGGGCAACATGATCAATCAGGATCAGGCCAACAAGATCATGGCCGCCGCGCAGACCAACTTCGATGAAATCTTTCGCGATGCGATTCGCAAGGCGGGCTACGAAGTGGTAACCACGCCCGGACCGGACGTGTTGCGGGTGAACTCGGGCATCGTGGACCTCACCGTCAATGCGCCGCTGGGGATGAGCACGGGGCAGGTTTCGTGGATCATCAGCGCCGGCCAGGCAGTGTTGATCGTGGAAGTGCGCGATTCGACGACCCATGCGTTGCTCGCGCGTGTCGCTGACCGGCGTGCGACGCAGGAACTGGGCCGCCAGATTGCATCGACCTCGAGCAACCTCTATGACTTTCGCCAGCTGTTCGAGCTCTGGGCGGGCATCTGCGTCAAGGGGCTCGGGGAATTGAAGTCCGTATCGCCGGTGCCCGCGGACCTGCAGCCCAATCAACGCCTTTGAACCGACGTCGGCATTGGAGCGCCCATTGACTAAGGCCAGATACATATTGCACTCCATGCGCGATGAGGAGTGCGATGCAAATAAAGCGAATAGGTTATCGGATAAAGGGGTTTTACCGGCTCGCTGACTACGCTCTACGCTGGGGGATGATTGCCCCCCACGCCCAGCGCCGACTGGAGATTCTCGGCTTCTGGCGGCGGCACGGGATCGCCGCCACCTGCGAAGCGTTCAAGGTGAGCCGGCGGACGCTGTATCTGTGGCGGGCCAAGCTCAAGGCGGAGGGCGGCAACGTGGCTGCGCTGGTGCCGGGTTCGACCGCGCCCAAACAGCGCCGCCAACGGCAATGGCCGGCACTGCTGACCGGCGAAATCCGGCACCTGCGCACGCTGCACCCCAATCTGGCCAAAGAGAAGCTGCATCTGTTGTTGCTGCCCTTCGCGGCGACCCAGCACCTGCCGTGCCCCAGCCCCCGCACCATCGGCCGCCTGATCGCCGATGCGCCGGACAAAATGCGCTCCTGTCCGCACGCTTATGGCGGCCCCGGGAAAGCCAAACCCGTGCGTACCACCCGCCTGCGTAAACCCAAGCATTTCCGGGCTGAACGCCCCGGGCATTGCGTGGCCCTGGATAGCATCGAATTGCGCGCTCAGAACGAGCGCCGCTACATCATCACCTGCACCGATCTGCATTCCCATTTCGCCTGGGCCTGGGCCACCCGCAGCCACGCCAGCGCCGCCGCCGCCCAGTTCTTTCGCCTCATCCAAGCCGTATTCCCGTTCGCCATCGAGGCCGTGCTCACCGACAACGGCAGTGAGTTTCAACGCCACTTCTCCGCCGCCTTGGCCGATCACCTGTTTACCCATTGGCACACCTTCCCCAAGACCCCCAAGATGAACGCCCACTGCGAACGCTTCAATCGCACCGTGCAGGAAGAGTGCATCGACTACCACTACGATCTGCTCTTCCTCGACGACTTCACCGACTTCAACCTCGAGCTCTTGCGCTACCTCGCCTGGTACAACCTGGAACGCCCACACTTCAGTCTCACCCAACCCATCCCCGGCCGAAAAACTCCTCGCCTACTATCCCCAGTACAATTCCTCCACCAACAACATCAGTGCAATATGTACTGGCCCGATACAC
>JBDTPJ010000058.1:0-23453 GCA_039932755.1 Betaproteobacteria bacterium | reverse complement strand
TCTGCCTGATGGTTGGAACGGCCGCGTTGCCGCACATCCTGATGCGCTACTACACGACGCCATCGGTCCGGCAGGCGCGCGAGTCGGTGTTCTGGTCGCTGTTCTTCATTTTCCTGCTGTACTTCACCGCGCCAGCGCTCGCCGTACTCGCGAAATTCGACGTTTACTCGCTGATCGTCGGTTCGGAGTTTGCCAAATTGCCACAGTGGGCGGCTGCATGGGGGGCCGTCGATCCGGGATTGCTTTCCATCGTCGATGTCAACAAGGACGGTATCGTGCAACTCGCGGAGATCGCGATCGGCGGCGATATCATCGTGCTGGCAACCCCGGAGATTGCGGGACTGCCTTACGTCGTATCAGGACTGGTCGCGGCGGGCGGATTGGCAGCGGCGCTGTCGACCGCCGACGGTCTGCTGCTGACCATAGCCAATGCGCTGTCGCACGATTTCTACTACAAGATGCTTGATCCGAACGCATCGACGGCGCGCCGTGTCACGATCTCCAAGATGCTGCTCTTGGTCGTGGCGGTCATTGCGGCGTCGGTGGCAGCCCAAAAACCTGCGGACATCCTGTTCCTGGTTTCCGCGGCATTTTCGCTCGCGGCCGCGGCATTCTTCCCGGCGCTGACCCTCGGCATCTTCTGGAAACGGGCCAACAAGTGGGGCGCGACGCTCGGCATGACCTTGGGCCTGGCCATCACGTTCTACTACATGGCAACGACCCAGCCGTGGTTGCGCGGTTTGTTCGGCGTCACCGGTTCCATTGCTGACCACACGTGGTGGGGAATAAGCTCCATTTCCGCCGGACTGTGGGGCGTGCCGGTGGGATTCATCGTCATCATCGTCGTCAGCCTGCTCACGCCGTCCCCGGACAAGGAAGTCCAGGATTTGGTCGAGCATGTCCGGTATCCGAACCTGACCGGAGACACCGTGGTGAGCGCGGGTACCTGAACGCTTTCGTTTTCTGCATGGCGAAAAGGCCCGCAGCAATGCGGGCTTTTTCTTGAATGACCGCGATTTCCCAAAAAGGTCCTGACGCGAAGCTATCCATTCTGGCGAAGCTATCAGCCGGTAGGCAGTGGGTTTGCGGAACGCATTCCCAACGGAGAAAGCAAGGCATGGCTACAAACGTCGCAAGCGGGCGCGCGCAGCATGGCCTCGACAAGGAAGAAACCAAGGTCATATTCGCGTCATCGCTCGGTACCATCTTCGAGTGGTACGACTTCTATCTGTACGCGGTCCTCGCGCCGTTCTTCGCGGCGTTGTTCTTCCCTCCGGGTAATGCGACCGCCGCATTGCTGTCCGCCTTCGCCGCCTATGCGGCGGGTTTCCTGGTTCGACCCTTCGGCGCGCTCGTGTTCGGCCGCGTCGGCGACCTTGTGGGCCGCAAGTACACTTTCCTCGTCACCATCATGGTGATGGGCTTTTCCACGTTCGCCGTCGGCCTTTTGCCCACCTATTCGCAGGTGGGTTGGCTCGCCCCGATCCTGATGGTCAGTCTGCGACTCCTTCAGGGCCTGGCACTCGGTGGCGAGTACGGCGGCGCGGCCACCTATGTCGCTGAGCATGCGAAGCCCGGCCGGCGCGGCTTCGACACGGCCTGGATTCAAACCTCGGCGACGCTTGGCCTGTTCCTCGCGCTGCTCATCATCGGCCTCTGCCGTTTCTCAGGCGTTATGACCCCAGCGCAGTTTGCCGAATGGGGTTGGAGGTTGCCGTTCCTCGTATCCCTGCTCCTGCTGATCTTCTCGATCTATATCCGGTTGAAACTGAACGAGTCGCCGGTGTTCAAGAAGATGAAGGCCGAAGGCAAGGGTTCGAAGCAGCCGCTGACGGACAGTTTCCTTCGCTACCCGAACAACAAGCTGGTCCTGCTGACGCTGCTTGGCGCCACGGCCGGACAGGGTGTGGTCTGGTATACGGGGCAGTTCTATGCGCTGTTCTTCCTCACGATCACGCTTCGGGTGGACGGCATGACCGCGTACACACTGATCGCGATCTCGCTGCTGCTGGGCACGCCGTTTTTCATCGTCTTCGGCGCGCTTTCTGACAAAATTGGCCGCCTGAAGATCATCCTCGCGGGTTGCCTGATCGCCGCGCTCACGTTTTTCCCGCTGTTCCAGGCGCTCACCCACTACGTGAATCCGGCACTGGAAACCTTTGCGCAAAGGAACCCCATTACGGTTCAGGCCAACGAATGCAGCTTCCACGTCTTCGTCACGCCGTTCACCAAGTACACAGACTGCGACCGCGCGAAGGACTACCTGACCAAATCCGGTCTTTCCTTCAAATCGACGAACCTCCCCGCCAGCTCGACCGAAAACGTGGTCGTGACCATGGGCACCAACGACATCAAGTTCGTCGGCAAGGACGACAAACCCGGCTGGAATGAGGCCACGATGGCGGGGGCATTGGTCGACGCAGGCTACCCCGGTCTCACCAAGATGACCGATGACAAAGGCGTGGTGTCGTTCGCGAACAAGCCCGCTGACAAGAACGCGATCAATTGGACGATGACATTGCTCATCCTGTTCGTGTTGCTCATTTACGTGACCATGGTTTACGGGCCGATCGCCGCATTCCTCGTCGAACTGTTCCCGACGCGAATCCGTTATACGTCGATGTCGCTTCCGTATCACATCGGTAACGGCTGGTTCGGCGGCATGCTACCTTTGCTGGCGACCGCCATGGTTGCGGCGAGCGGGGACATCTACTATGGACTCTGGTATCCGATCGTCGTGGCGCTAATGACCGTTGTCGTGGGCACGCTGTTCCTGCGCGACAACAAGGACTTCGACCTGCACGTGGAGCGCTCCGCGCTCTAGCGGGTTTCATCCAAAGTCCGGTGCGCGATAGCGTGCCGGCAAAGCGCCTCGATACCGAATGGTAGCGGGGCGTTTCTTTTTTCCCGTCGCTGCCGGCAATTGCGGCACAATGCGCGCCTTGCCGCGAAGGACGCGCGATGATTGCATCCACGAATCGCTGGTTGAAACAGCTTGGCCCCGGGCTCATCACGGGTGCGGCGGACGACGACCCGTCGGGCATTGCCACGTACTCCCAGGCTGGTGCGCAGTTCGGCTACCAAATGGGCTGGACCATCGTGCTCACTTATCCGCTGATGGTAGGCATCCAGATGGTGAGCGCGCGCATGGGGCGCGTCACCGGACACGGTCTCGCCGCGAACATCCGGCGCCACTTTCCACGGCCCGTGCTCCATGCCGTCGTGGCACTGCTGGTCGTGGCGAACACGATCAATATCGCCGCGGATATCGCGGCAATGGGCGAAGCGCTCCGGCTGGTGGCTGGCGGCGCCATGCTTGTCTACGCGATTGCCTTCGGCCTCGTCTGCCTCGGATTGCAGGTGTTCCTGCCCTATCAGATCTACGTGCGTTATCTGAAATGGCTCACGCTGGCGCTGCTCGCGTATGTGGCCGTGGTGTTCACCATCGAGGTCCCCTGGCGGGAAGTTGCGCTCGGCCTGGTTTGGCCCAAGGTGAAATTGTCGGCGGCGTCATTGACGGTGATCGTGGCTGTGTTGGGAACCACGATCAGCCCCTATCTCTTCTTCTGGCAGGCGGCCCAGGAGGTGGAGGAACTCAATGCGGACCCCGTGGCCACCGCGCTGGTGCAGGACCCCGCCGGCGCGCGTCGGCACCTGCAGCGCATCAAGGTCGACACCTACTTCGGCATGGGCTTTTCGAATCTCATCGCGCTGTTCATCATCATCAGCTGCGCGGCCACGCTGCACCACAACGGCATCACGGATATCGCGACGTCCGCCCAGGCCGCGGAGGCGCTGCGGCCGCTCGCCGGGGATGCCGCGTTCCTCCTTTTCAGCCTGGGCATCATAGGGACGGGATTGCTCGCCGTTCCGGTCCTGGCGGGATCCGCGGCGTATGCCGTCGCGGAAACGTTTGAATGGAAAAGCGGACTGGACTTAAAGCTCGTCGAGGCGCGGGAGTTCTACGGCATCATCGCGCTGGCCACGCTGGGGGGCGTCGCGCTGGACTTCACGCCCATCGACCCGATCAAGGCGCTTTTCTGGAGCGCCGTGATCAACGGCGTCATCGCCGTGCCGATCATGGTGGTCATGATGCTGCTCGCCGACGATCCCAAAGTGATGGGCGCCTTTACTGTTACCCGTCGGCTCAAGGCGCTGGGATGGCTCGCGACCTGGACGATGGGCGCTGCGGTGGTCGCAATGTTCGTCGCGAGCTAAAACCGATCTAAAATATTGGCTGCACGGTCCGATGGCTGATGCTCGGTTCCTGCTCAGTTCTCACTCAGTTAACGCTCAGTTAACGCTGAGTTAACGCTCAGTTCACGATCTGCCGCAGTTCTCCGGCCTTGTATTTGGTGGCAATGGCAGAGAGCGACACCGGCTTGATCCTGCTGGCCATGCCGGCGCAGCCGAACTGTTCGTAGCGCTCCTTGCAGATCGCCTTGGCCGCGAGCATCGCGGGCTTCAGGTAATCGCGCGGATCGAACTTGCCGGGATTCTCGTGCAGGTACTTTCGGATCGCCGCGGTCATCGCCAGCCGGATGTCGGTGTCGATGTTCACCTTGCGCACGCCGTGCTTGATGCCTTCCTGGATTTCCTCGACCGGCACGCCATACGTTTCCTTCATGGCGCCGCCGTAAGTGCGAATGTCGGCCAGCAGGTCCTGCGGCACGGACGAACTGCCGTGCATCACGAGATGCGTATTCGGGATACGCGCGTGGATGGCTTTGATCCGGTCGATGGCGAGGATGTCGCCCGTCGGTTTGCGCGTGAATTTGTACGCGCCATGCGACGTACCGATGGCGATGGCCAGTGCGTCAAGTTGTGTGGATTGCACGAAGTCGGCGGCCTCATCCGGGTCGGTCAGCAGCATTTCACGCGTCATCGTGCCTTCGGCGCCGTGACCATCCTCCTTGTCGCCCTTCATCGTTTCGAGCGAGCCCAGGCATCCCAGTTCGCCTTCGACCGTGACGCCGATGGCGTGCGCCATCACTACGACCTTCCTGGTCACGTCCACGTTGTACGCATAGTCGGCGATGGTCTTGCCGTCCTCCTTGAGCGAGCCATCCATCATCACCGAGGAAAACCCCAGGTTCATTGCGGACTGGCAGACCGCGGGCGACTGGCCGTGATCCTGATGCATGACGACCGGTATGTTCGGATAGCTCTCCACCGCGGCCTCGATCAGGTGGCGCAGGAAAATCTCGCCAGCGTATTTTCGCGCGCCTGCCGATGCCTGCATGATCACCGGGCTATCGGTTTCCGACGCTGCCGCCATGATGGCCTGGACTTGCTCCAGATTGTTGACATTGAATGCCGGCAGGCCGTAGCCATTTTCCGCGGCATGATCCAGCAGTTGGCGCATGGAGACGAGTGCCATTGGGGGGCTCCGGAAGGGTGGGTCGATCGATGCCCTATTTTACAGCAGCAAAGGGCGCGCACGGGGGGTTGCCCGATGGGACTGGGTGGCGGCCGCCAAAACCTGTCTCGGGCGCGGCCGGTGAAGCTCAGGTAGAACTCAGGTGCCGCGCTTTGCAAATGGCCAGCACTTCGTCCGGAGCGCGCTTCCACCAGTTGTTGGCGGAAAAAATCTCCACCTCGTGCATGCCCCGGTAGCCGCAAGCCTCCATCCACGAACGCATCAGTGGAAGGTCGATGACGCCGTCGCCCATCATGCCGCGGTCGTTCAGGATATCGGTGGTGGGCACCAGCCAGTCGCAGATGTGATACGCGAGCAACCGGGACGCGCCCTGGCCATTGGCGGCGCGCTCGATTTCGCGCTTGAGGTGCGGGTCCCACCAGACGTGATAGGCGTCCACGGCAATTCCCAGCCCTGCGCCGAGTTCATCGCAAAGGTCATTGGCGTGTTCCATCGTATTGACGCATGCGCGCTCTGCCGCGTACATCGGATGCAGCGGTTCGATGGCCAGCGGCATGCCGGCCGGGCGCGCGTATTCCAGCAATTCGCCGATGCCGTCGCGCACCATTTCGCGTGCGCCGGCGATGTCCTTGCACTCGATGCGGCCTGCGGCGTCCTTCGGTAGCCCACCGACGACCAATACCAGGCACCGCGCGCGCACTGTCAGCGCTTCGTCGACGGCGCGCTTGTTGTCGTCGGACGCGGCGCGCCGACCTGCCTGGTCCAACGCGGGGAACATGCCACCGCGACAGTAGCCGCTGACCGTGAGTCCAGCATCGCGAATCCGCGTGGTGGTTTCCTTCAAGCCTGCTGCGGCGACCTGGTCACGCCACGGCGAAATGCCGCGGATGCCGTGCCGGGCGCAGCCGTCGATGATGTCGGGCAGCAGCCATTGCTTGCGCACTGTCGCGGTGTTCAGCGAGAGGAGGCTACCATCAGCTTCACTCATGCGTCGACACCGTTCACTTGAAGAAACGAGCGCATGCGTGCCGCCGCCAAGTCCGAGTCGCGCAGCAGTCCGGCGGCGTCGGCCAGGCGGAACACCTGCGCGAGGTGCACGACACTGCGCGCACTTTGCTGGCCGCCGACCATGCAAAAGTGCGATTGGTGACCGTTGAGCCAGGCCATGAACACGACCCCGGTCTTGTAGAAGCGGGTCGGCGCCGCGAAGATATGCCGCGACAGCGGAACCGTGGGTGCGAGGATTGTCTCGAAGCGCGCGCGATCGCCGGCGGCCAGCGCCGTGAGCGCCGCCGATGCCGATGGCGCGATGGCATCGAATATCCCGAGTAGCGCGTCGGAGTGGCCGGACGCGTCGCCGCCGATCAATGCCGCGAAATTGAAGTCGTCGCCCGTGTACATGCGGACATTCCCGGGCAAGCGCTGGCGCAGAGCGATTTCCTTGCCGGCATCGAGCAGCGATACCTTCACGCCGTCGATCATCAAAGCGTTGGCCGCGATGACGCGCGCGCATACCTCCGTGGCGTGCGCATGTTCGGGATCGCTCGCCAGGCCGCCGACGCCGACCCAGTAGCCGGCGAGTGCCGGGTCGAACATCTCGCCCAGCCAGTGCAGGATTACCGGCGCATCGACCTGCGACAATATTCTGCCGTACACATAGGCATAGTCGTCCGGGGATTTCGCACAGGCCGCCAGCGCGCGGCTCGCCATCAGGATGATCCGCCCGCCCGCAGCCTCGATGGCTTCACATTGCTCTTCATAGGCGGCGATGACGTCGGCGAGGGTGAGGTCTGGTCGAGGGGCAAGTTGATCCGTGCCTGCGCCGGAAAAGACCACGGCATGCGGAATGCCTCGTGCCTCCGCGACACTGCGGCGGATCAGTTCCAGGGATGTGGCCCAATCGAGTCCCATGCCGCGTTGCGCGGTGTCCATGGCCTCGGCCACGCCAAATCCGTGCGACCAGAGATGCCGGCGAAAGGCGAGAGTTGCGTCCCAGTCGACATCGATGTCGAGTGTCGGATTGTTGTTGGCGCGCGGATCGGCCACGACGTGGGCCGCGGCAAAGGCGACGCGGTTCCATTGTCGTTGTCCGGCCAGTTGTGGCCACTCGGTGACTGGACGTAGTGTGTACGGCGCGATTGCGCCGTCCGCCATGGGAAGATTGAGTGTGGGCATTATCGGCTACGCTGGCAGCGCCGGGACGTCGACCCAGCGTCGCTCCGCCCAGCTTTGCAAACCCAGTTCCGCGAGTTGCACGCCTTTGGCGCCTTCCAAAAGGTTCCAGCGGAACGGTCCTCCGTTGACGACATGGCGCAGGAACAATTCCCATTCGACCTTGAACGCGTTGTCATAGGCACGGTTGGCCGGCACCTGCTGCCAGGTGTCGAAAAAATCGATGGTCTTGGGCACGTCGGGATTCCATACGGGCTTGGGTGTGGCCGCGCGCGCCTGGATGACGCAGTCGGTCAGCCCGGCCACCGCGGAACCCAGCGTGCCATCGACGTGAAACGTCACGAGATCGTCGCGGCGCACGCGGGTACACCACGAACTGTTGATCTGGGCAATGATTGGACAATGAGCCCCACCGTCCAGCTGGAAGGTGGCGTAAGCCGCATCGTCGGCCGTGGCCTCGTACGGTTCGCCGGCTTCGTCCCAACGCTGCGCAATGTGCGTGGCGCCGATGCAGCTCACCGCCTTCACGCTCCCGAACAGGTTGTCGAGCACGTAGCGCCAATGGCACAGCATATCGACGATGATGCCGCCGTCGTCCTGCTTGCGGTAATTCCACGAGGGGCGTTGCGCGGGCTGCCAGTCGCCTTCGAACACCCAATAGCCGAATTCGCCGCGCACGGACAGGATGCGGCCGAAGAATCCGGAATCGATCAGCATCTTGAGCTTCAGCAAGCCGGGCAGCCAGAGCTTGTCCTGCACCACGCCGTGCCGGATGCCCGCGGCTTCGGCGCGTCGATACAGGTCGAGCGCCTCGGCGACGGTCGGCGCGACCGGCTTCTCGGTGTACACGTGCTTGCCCGCCGCGATCGCCTTGCGGATCAGCGCGGGGCGCAGTCCCGTGGACGCAGAGTCGAAATAGATGTGGTTCTGAGGATCTGCCAGCGCGGCATCGAGGTCTGTGGCCCAGCGCGTGACGCCATGCGCCTTGGCCAGTGCTTCGACCTTGGCGCCATTGCGTCCGACCAGGATCGGGTCCGGCATGATGCAACGTCCGTCGTCCAGCGCCACGCCGCCTTGTGCGCGAATGGCATTGATGGAGCGGACAAGATGCTGGTTGGTGCCCATGCGGCCGGTCACGCCATTCATGATCACGCCTAGTCGTATTTGCTGCACGGGGAAGCTCCTTCAGTGGGATTCAGATTGCTTGGGTTTTCTGCATCGCGCGCACGCGAAGCGGCGACATCGAGGCGAAATCGGGTGAGGCATTGGCGGCGAATCCCGGCATATGCAGCGAGCCCAGCGAAAGCTGGCCGCCTTGGACGCTCAGGCGGACGTTGTCGCCGGCCCGGTGATACAGGTCAGCGTGAGCGGCGAGGAATGCTTGCTGTTCGGCCGCTGACGCGCCCTGCCCCGCGAAGCCGTTCACATAGTGGTGGCCGTTGCGCTCGATGTGCGTCATGCCCAGCAATGCTGCGAGCGCGGTGTCCTGCTGGACCGCGAGCCCCGCCTGCGTGGTGAGGTCCTCCGCAGACAGGAAGTAGCGTGCCTTCCCCGATCCCGCGTTCCACTGCGCGCAGCGGGCAGCGTTGGCAATGGACTTGTAGATGCCCTTGCAACTCTTGCTGGAAACGCCGGTGTAGCCACGGTCCCGCGCGAGGGGAAACGCTTCGTACGTCGCGTCGCTCTCGTCGATCAGCAGTGGAATCGATGCAGTCACCGGGGATGCGTCGGTCGTCAGCGTCGGACCGCGCGGCAAGGGCTGCTCGAGATAGAGCGTGGCGGCGGTCAGCCGGTGCAGGCGGAGGTCGCTGCCCATCAGCGTGAAAAGCGTCGTGACGGCGTGGCCGTCGGGAAACTGTTCGTTGCCGTCGAGCGTGACCGCGAAGTCCGGCAGTGGATCGAGGACTGCCGCGATGGCGGCGAGGCGTTCAATGTCGGCCGTCGGGTCGCCGCGCAATTTGAGCTTGAAGTGTCGCACACCGTAGCGTGCGATGACATCGTCGAGGGCCGAGGGCAGGCCGTCGTCCGGGCCATCGCCCGGACCCCCGCCATGCGTTAACGCGTCAAGCATCCCGACGGTGTGGCGAACTGCCACGGAATCGGGCATCACCAGCGTGCCAAGGAATGCCTCGAGGTCGAAGCCGCGCAGGTCCTGGGCCAACTTGTCGTTGACCCCGGGCAAATTCGCGCAAATCGCTTTTGCGAACGAAATGCCCAGCAACCGGCATGCCGCATCCAGCACGGCGCGATCAAGCAGGGCGCCGCCAAAGCCAGTGCCCAGCGCGGTGCGCCCGGCCGCCGCACCTTGATTCTGCAATGGCTGATAGTGCACCGCGCAATGCGCGAATGCGGTCAGCGAAACAGTTTCCGAAACATAGGCATCGCACGCATCGAGCACGGCAGCGCGCAGGTCGTCGACATTATCCGCGTTGGATTTTCCTGGCGCCTTGTCGAACCACTTGGGAATCATGAGTTCCGCGGCATTCCCTTCGGCTTCGCGACCGTCCTGGCCGCGAATGCGCACGCGGACGAACGCCTGGGGTGCGGCGCTGACCGTGGCAGCGCCAAAGCGAAAGGGCACTCGCAGCCGTACCTCGCGCTCAAAGGGCTGCGCCGAGATAATCCGGAAGCGCGGGGCGACATTCATCATTGGCGAATACGCGCGCGCTCACGCGTCCAGCGTGCCTTGCGAGTAAAAATGGCGGCGTATCGTCTGGGTCAGTTCGACAAACCGGGGATCTCCCATCACCGCCAGTGTCCGTGGACGCGGCAGCGGCACATCGTAGATCGCGGCAATGCTGCCGGGTCGTTCGGTCATCACCAGCACGCGATCGGCCAGGAACACGGCCTCCGGAATGCTGTGGGTGATGAACAGCACCGTCTTCTTCGTCTCGAACCAGATGCGCTGTAGCTCAAGGTTCATTTTTTCCCGTGTCATCGCGTCCAGCGCACCGAACGGCTCGTCCATCAGCAGCACCGCGGGATCGTGGACCAGCGCACGGCAAATGGAGGCGCGCTGCTGCATGCCGCCGGACAATTGCCACGGGTATTTGTTCTCGAAATCGCCAAGTCCCGTTAGATGCAACAATGCGCGCGCCTTCCCCCGATACTGCTCGACCGGGAGCTTGCGCATCTCGATTTGCAGCATCACGTTGCGCAGCACCGTGCGCCATGCCAGCAGCACGGGACTCTGGAAGACGATGCCCACGTCGTCCGGCGGACCCGCGATGGGCGCGCCATGGAGCGTGATCTCCCCAGACGACGCCGGCAGCAGCCCGGCCACCATCTTGAGCAGTGTCGACTTGCCGCACCCTGACGGCCCGACGATGACAAGGAACTCGCCGGCGCCGATGTCAAAGGAAATCGGCAGCAGCGACTCGACCGGTCCATCGTTCGTGCGATAGGTCTTGGCGACCCGGTCGAGGCGGATCAGTGCGGCACCTTCCACCACGGAAACTACGGCAGGAAATCGTTGGTGTAGTAGTCCTCGATTTTGCCGGCTGAGGCCTTGTCGAGTCCACCATACTCCACGAGCAGCGCGAAGGTCTCGTTCATGTTCTTGGCGCCGACGCGCAGCGGACGATCGCCCGGATTGTCAGGACCTTTGTACAGGCCGGCAGTTGCCTTCATTCCCACCAGCGCCGAGTCCTTGAATCCCGACTTCGGGTTGGCTTTGAGCATGGCATCGACGGCCGCTTCCGGATTTTTCGCCGCTTCCTCGAGCGAGCGCGTCGCCGCGCGCATGAAGCGCTTCACGAGGTCGGGGTTCTTCTTCAGATAATCCTTGTTGACGATGATGCCGGAGGATACGAGATTGACGCCGTAATCGGCGAAGCGGATCGGATAGATGGCCTTCTTGGTCGCATCCTGCAGCTTGATCGCCTGGTCCATCGGATAGCCGAGTAACAGGTCGGCCTGGCCGTTGATCACGGCATTGAGCTTGGTCTGCGCATCACCGGCGACCTGCTGGAAGTCCGTGTCCTTGAGGTTCGTTTTCTTGAGGAACAGCGGCCAGATCTGCGACATCGAATCGCCTGGCGTCACGGCGACGATCTTGCCCTTGATGTCGGCCGGCGTCTTGATGTTCTTGTCCGCAAAGCCCATCACCGACATGGGTGACGTTTGCAGCGCGACGCCCACGGCAATCACGGGTGCGCCCTTGGCCGCGGCCTTGATCATCGTCGCCACGTCCGCGTAGCCGAACTGCGCCGTGCCGGCAGCCACGGCCTGCACCGTGACGCCCGAGCCGCGCCCCTCCTGGATGTCGAGGTCGATGCCCTCCTGTTCGAAATAGCCGCGTTCCTTGCCCAGGAAGAATGGCGCGTGCTCGCTGTAGACATACCAGTTGAGCATCAGGATGACCTTGTCCTTGGCTTGTGCCGCCGCGGGTCCACTGAGAATGGAGCAGGCGAGTGTAGCCGCCAGCAATGTCGAAATGCGTTTGAACATGTTGCGTTCCTCCTTCGTTGAAATCCGGCTACTGCGCTTTTTTCAAGCAGTCGCCGTGAAATCGTTGCGATGCGATGCGTGCCACGGGATCATCAGGCGCTCGACCACGTCGACGGCGACGAACAGCAGCACGCCGATCATGGAAAGCACGACTAAAGCCGCAAACATCAGCGGCAGGTCAAAGTTGCCATTGGCGATTTGCAGCAGGTAGCCGATACCCGAATTGGATCCGACGAATTCGCCCACGACCGCGCCGACCACCGCCAGTGTTACCGAAACCTTGAGCCCCGCGAACAGCGAAGGTAGCGCCTGTGGCAATGAAATGCGCATGAACGTGGCCAACCTCCCGGCCTTCATCGACCGGGCGAGGTCGATCATGTCGTTGTCGACGGACTTGAAGCCCGCCACCGTCGACACGACGATCGGAAAAAAGCCCAGCAGGAACGCGCAGATCACCTTGGGAATGATGCCGAATCCAAACCACACGACGAAAAGTGGTGCGATGGCAATCTTGGGAATGCTTTGCGAGAACACGAGCAGCGGATAGACGAAGCTCTCCACCGTTCGCGAATACGCGATCAGCAGCGCCATCGGAATGCCGAAGGCGATGGATAAGGCGAACCCACCCAGCGTGGCGTAGGTGGTGACGAGGCTCTCGCGCCAGAGCTTGGGCCATTCGTTGATGAGCTGTCTGACCACCGCCTCCGGTGCCGGGATGAGGTAGGGCGGCACCTTGAAGAGACGAATCGCGAGGTCCCACAGCACCAGAAGGATGATGACCAGCAGGATGGGCCGAAGCCATACTGAGAGCAGGATGCGTTGCCACAGCGGACGGGATTTCGCGGTCATGGGTGCGATTCGGGCAGCGGCCATTGTTACTATATAACCAATTGGTTAATTAGATCACGCGGTTGCGTTGGCGGCAAGATAGCCCTGCACGAGCTCGACCATGTGCCTCAAGCGTTGTGTCTTGGCCCGGGGTGCCAGCAGGTCGCGATCAAAAATGGTGGAAAGGGTGTGGTTGTTCGACAGGTAGAAGTAGCCCAGCGCCGCGATCGATACATAAAGCTGCACCGGGTCCACGCCTTTGCGGAATGTGCCTGCGCGCACTCCACGTTTGAGCACTTCCGAAAGTGTGGCAATCAGCGGCGAATGCATGGCGCGGATCTTGAGCGAGCGCTTGAGATGCTGGGCACGGTGCAGGTTCTCGCTGTTGAGAAGCGTCATGAACTCCGGATGCGCCAGGTAGTAGGTCCACGTGAAGACGATCAGCTTTTCGACCCCCTTGACCGGCGCCAGGTCCGTCAAGTGCAACTTCTGCTCCTCGGCCCGGATGTTCTCGTAGACCCGCTCCAGCACAACAAGGAAAAGGTCCTCCTTGCTACCGAAGTAGTAGTAGAGCATCCGCTTGTTGGCCTTGGCGTGCAGTGCGATGCGGTCGACCCGCGCGCCGCCCAGGCCGAAGCGGGCGAATTCCTGCGTGGCGGCATCCAGGATCGCTGCCCGCGTTCGTTCCGAATCGCGCGTCGGGCGCAGCGCCGCCCGGCGCGGGCGTGCCCGCGCGGTAATTTTCGAATGGATGGCGCGGACGGCCGGCGGCATGGCCGCAATGTTAACCAACCGGTTAAATCGGCGCAAGCAGGAGGGGGTTCCTGCGCAAACGCTTAGCCCCGGTGCTCCCCGACCGTGACGATCTTCATTGTGTTCGTGCCGCCGGACTTGCCCATCGGTTCGCCGATCGTCAAGACGATGACGTCACCCTTCTTGACCCGGCCCTTGGCGACAAGCAGATCCTCGGCAGCCTGCAGGACCGCGTCGCGGTCCGTGCTCTGCTCCAGGAAGAGCGGACGCACATTGCGGTAGAGGGCCATCTTGCGCTGTGCCTCGACCTTAGGCGTCAGTGCGTAGATCGGGCAACCGCAGTTGTGCCTCGACATCCACAACGCGGTGGAGCCGGAATCCGTCAGCGAGGCGATCGCCTTCACCTTGAGGTGGAAGGCCGTGAACAACGTGGCCATGGCGATGGACTGATCCACGCGGGTAAACGTACGGTTGAGAAAGTCTCGATCAAGTTGCACGGTGTCCGACTTTTCCGCCTCCGCGCAAATCTGCGCCATCGTATCCACGGTCTCGACCGGATACTTGCCGGCCGCAGTTTCCGCAGAGAGCATCACGGCGTCGGTGCCGTCGAGCACGGCGTTGGCGACGTCGGAGACTTCCGCGCGCGTCGGCACCGGCGCGTGGATCATCGACTCCATCATCTGGGTCGCCGTGATGGTGAGCTTGTTGCGTTCACGCGCCAGCCGGATCATCCGCTTCTGGAGTCCGGGCACCGCGGCATTGCCCACCTCGACGGCGAGATCGCCTCGCGCAACCATGATCCCGTCCGAGGCGTCGATGATCTCCTCGAGGTGGGTGATTGCCTCGGCGCGCTCGATCTTGGCGATAACCAGCGCGCGGCCGCCGGCGGCGCGCAGCAACTGCCGCGCCATGTACATGTCTTCCTTGGTCTTGGGAAACGACACCGCGAGGTAGTCGGCGGAAAGCTGCGCCGCGGTCTTCACGTCGTCCATGTCCTTGGAGGTCAGCGCGGGCGCCGTAAGACCGCCACCCATCCGGTTGATGCCCTTGTTGTTCGAAAGTATTCCGCCCAGAACGACGCGAGTGAGGATGCGCGGTCCGTCTACGGATTCGACGTTGAGGCGGATCAAGCCGTCATCGAGCAGCAGCACGGCGCCCGGTGCGACATCCTGGGGCAATTCCTTGTAATCGAGGCCGACCCGCTGGTTGTCGCCTTGTTCGCACTCCGCGTCGAGGATGAATGACTGTCCGGGTTCCAGGCGGATCTTGCCGTCGGCGAATTTTCCAATGCGGATCTTCGGGCCCTGGAGATCAGCCATGACCGCGACTTCACGGCCGAGCCGCTGGGCGCATTCGCGCACCATTTGCGCGCGCTCAACGTGGTCGGACGCGCGGCCATGCGAAAAATTGAGGCGGACGACATCCACGCCCGCGGCCAGCATTCGTTCGAGTACTGCAGGGTCGCTGCATGCCGGTCCCAGCGTGGCGACGATCTTGGTATTGCGTGGCACAGTGAGTTCCCTCTTTGCGGTGCGAGTTTCTATCGTGCCCAATGTTACGCGCAAACAACTTCTGTCGGAAATCGCGGTTGGCCCGATGTGTCGCTAGATTGGGTGCGCGCGATCACCGGGCCCGATTCCAGCCTGCAAAAGGGAGAGAAGCGATACGTGGAAACAAATCGTCGGCGATGAGGATGCCGTGGACCGGATGCCTGCTGGCTGCTGCAGTCGACGCTGCGTTGGCGTGGAGCGGCTTCGCCGCGGCCTTTGACGGCACCGTGGAAAAGAAAGTGACTTCACTTCCGTCAACCTGCGGGCCGCGGAGGTTTACCGTGCGCAAGGAGGCAGCGCGGAGGTAGCAATCATCGACGGCGACGGCGGCCATCGCGAGGGCGTATTCAATGTGGCGAAGCAAGGCCAGGCGATCCGCCTTTCCTGGCCAAGTGAAGGAAAAGCAGTCAGGACGCTCCGCGCGACTCAAGGACGGCCACGGCAGGCAGCGTTTTGCCTTCGAGGAATTCGAGGAACGCCCCGCCGCCGGTGGATATGTAGCTGATTTCTTGTTCGAGACCGAATTTGGCGATGGCCGCGAGCGTGTCGCCGCCGCCGGCGATGGAAAATGCGGATGATTGCGCGATGGCCAGCGCGATAGCCCTGGTGCCGCCGGCAAAGGCATCGAACTCGAATACGCCCACCGGGCCATTCCACACGATCGTGCCCGCATTCGCGATCACCGACTTCAACGTTTCGGTGGTGGCCGGGCCGATGTCGAGGATCAAGTCATCCGCACCAATGTCCGCGATCGTCTTCACCGCGGGAGTGGCGGCTGCCGAGAATTCCCGGGCAACCACGGCGTCCACAAGCAACGGCACCTTCCCCGGAAATTCGTCGAGGATGGCCCGGGCTTCGCCGACCAGGTCCGCCTCCGCGAGCGACTTTCCGATCGCGCCACCGGTGGCCAGCACGAATGTGTTGGCAATGCCGCCGCCGACAATGAGCGTGTCAACCTTTGCCGCGAGCGCGCGCAGGATCGTGAGCTTGGTCGAGACCTTGGACCCCGCCACGATGGCCACCAGCGGCCGTGCAGGGTTAGCCAGCGCCTTGCCCAGCGCGTCCAATTCGGCAGCGAGCAGCGGGCCCGCGCATGCCACGACGGCATATTTCGCAATACCATGAGTCGTCGCCTCGGCACGGTGCGCGGTGCCAAACGCGTCGTTGACGTAAATGTCGCAGAGTCGGGCCATGCGTTGCGCCAAAGCGTCGTCATCTTTTTTTTCCCCCTTGTTCATCCGGCAGTTTTCCAGCAGCACGACCTGCCCTTGCTTGAGCGCAGCGTGCCAAGGACCGCCGTCGACCCAATCGCGAATCAGCGGCACGTCCCTGCCAAGGAGTTCCGAGAGGCGCTTGCCGATGGGCGCGAGCGACTCTGCAGGCGACCACGCGCCTTCCGCCGGGCGTCCCAGGTGCGACGTGACCATGACCGCGGCGCTGCGCGCCAACGCGTCGCGGATGGCGGGTACTGAGGCGCGAATTCGCGTGTCGTCGGTGATCTCTCCCGCCTCATCCTGCGGCACGTTCAGGTCGGCGCGGATGAAAACGCGCTTGCCGCGCACGTCGACGTCGGACAGTCGCCGGAAGGTCATGGCATCAGATGTGGTAGTCGAGCGGTTGCATGGTCTCGGCATCGACGACACGCACGGTGCGTCCGCGCGCGGCCGCGCGCATCGCCACCAGCTCGTCGCTGATGCGCGATGCGGTCGTGACGAAACAGAACGGAAATAGCGAATGCATGACGGCGGCGAGCCCTCCGGCGGTCATCCTGGTGCCGAAGCGCAATGCGAATCGCAGGTGCTGGAAATAGGTTTCGCCGACGGAACGCGGGTGCGCGGTGAACGGGTTCATGGAAACGGTGCCTCCGCATCGAAGAAATACGCCATCATGTGTATGTCGTCGTACGCACCATCGACCTTGCGGCCGCGCACGCGCGTTCCCTCGTGCACGAAACCGACCTTGCGGTAGAGCGCCATCGCTTGGGTGTTTTGCGCGTAGACGGACAAGGAAATGCGTTCGAAGCCCGCGCCGCGGGCGGCGTCTAGAGTCGTGCGCATCAGCTGTTCACCCAGGCCCAGACCACGATAGTCGGGAAGGAGCCCCATCCCCAGCATTCCCTCGTGCCTGTACGTCGGGGCGCTTTCGCGCCGTATGTCGCACCATCCGACAATCTGCCCTGAATCGTCGGCAACAAAATGCGGGTTGCCGTTCTCGATGTTCTCGGCGACAAAGGTGGCGGTCTGCGTCAACGAAAATGGCTCAAGGTAGGCCAGGAATTTGCGTTCAATCATCACGGCGCCCACGCACGACCGGTAGCCCGCGACATCGGCGAGTGTGATCGGGCGAATCGCGATGCTCCCGAACTTCATTTGGCGTTCATCAGCGCGACGGTGGTGTCGAGCATCCGGTTGGAAAATCCCCACTCGTTGTCGTACCAGCTCGACACCTTGACCAGCCTGCCCGACACCTTGGTCAGCGTGGCATCGAACGTGGACGACGCCGGATCATGGTTGAAGTCGATCGACACCAACGGCGCCGTGTTGTAGTTGAGGATGCCCTTTAGCGGACCCGACTCCGAGGCGGCCTTCATGATTCCGTTCACTTCCTCGACCGTTGTGTCGCGCGCGGCGATGAACGACAGATCGACCAGCGATACGTTGATGGTCGGGACGCGAATGGAATAGCCGTCGAGCTTGCCGTTCAATTCCGGCAACACCAGCCCGACCGCAGCCGCCGCGCCGGTCTTGGTCGGGATCATGCTCATCGTGGCCGAACGCGCGCGGCGCAGGTCCTCGTGATAGACGTCGCTCAGCACCTGGTCATTGGTGAAGGAATGCACGGTCGTCATGAGTCCGCTCACCACGCCGATCTTGTCGTGCAAAGGCTTGACCAGTGGCGCCAGGCAATTGGTGGTGCAGGATGCGTTGGAGATCACCGTGTCGGTGGCTTTCAGCACTTGGTGATTCACGCCGTAGACGATGGTTGCATCGACGTCCTTGCCGCCCGGTGCCGAGATGATCACCTTCCTGGCGCCGCCCTTCAGGTGCGAACCCGCCTTTTCCTTGGTGGTGAACAGGCCGGTGCACTCGAGCACGACGTCGATGCCGAGCGTGCCCCAGGGAAGAGTCGAGGGATCGCGCTGCGCAAACACCTTGATCCGGTCACCGTTAACGACCATTGCATCGCCATCGACCTCGACCTTGCCCGGAAACTTGCCGTGCGCCGTGTCGTAGCGCGTCAGGTGGGCGTTGGTCTCCGGGCTGCCCAGGTCGTTTATCGCGACGATCGCAATGTTGTGCTTCTTGCTTCCTTCATAGTGCGCGCGCAGGATGTTTCTCCCGATGCGGCCGTAGCCATTGATGGCGACTTTGATGGTCATGTTGCTCTCCAGTGAATTGCGCAGTGTGCTGTGATACAGATCAGTTGGGTTCAAATCAGTGCAGCACGGCGGACAGGTCGACCGCCGCAACGAGTGCGTCCAGGTCACGCCAGCCGTAGCCGGTTTCGACAAGTTCCATGCCGTCCCAGGTGAAGGGTTGCTCGATCAGCAGTTCGGCGCCCAGCTTTTCATAGAACGCGCGCGCAGGCTTGTTGCCCGCGATGACCCAGACCAGGAGGCCGGCGGCGCCGTGTGCGCGTTGCGCAGCGGCGACGGTGGCGACCAGGCGGGCGCCGACGCCTTCGCGCTGCGCGTGGTGGACGAGATACACGGCAGACAATTCCGCATCGAGCCCGTGCTTCTCCTCAGCCAGCATGTGGCCGGCCGCGAAACCTACCACGCCATCTGCATTGGCGGCCACGAACACGCTGGTCGAGTTGGGACCCGCGCTGAGAACCTTCTCCCACAGCACGGTGCTGTCCTCGACCTTCATCGCGGCAAGGTAGGCGTCCGGAATCATCCCCTTGTAGGTCGTGCGCCATGCGTCCACGCGCACTTGCGCGATCGCTGCCGCGTCGGTCGGAGTGGCAGGGCGAATGATGATATCGCTCATGCAGTGCCGTTACAGAACGCGGCGGACGGCGGCGATGACGTTGTCGACGGTGAAGCCAAAGTACTTGAACAGCACCCCGGCGGGTGCGGATTCTCCGAACGTGTCGATACCGACCACTGCCGCTTTCGGGTCGTCGTTGGCGCCCACGTACTTGCGCCAGCCGTCCGTTACGCCGGCTTCCACGGCAATGCGCGCGGTGCCCGAAGGCAACACCGACGCGCGGTAACTTGCGTCCTGCCGGTCGAAAATGCTCGTACAAGGCATGGATACGACCCGCACATTCACGCCTTCCTTCGCCAGTGCATCACGCGCGCCGACCGCGAGTCCGATTTCCGATCCCGTGGCGATGATGACGACGTGCGGGCCGCGCTTCGATGCGTCGAAGTCAGCGAGCACGTAGCCTCCGCGCGAAATGCTCGCGATGGTGTCCGCATCACGTGCGACGAACGGAACATTCTGCCGGGTGAAATGAAGGCAGGTCGGACCATGGCGGCGCTGGATCGCATGGCTCCATGCCACCGCTGATTCCACGGTGTCGCAGGGTCGCCAGACATCCATGCCCGGGATGAGGCGCAAGGCGGCGGTGTGCTCCACCGACTGATGCGTGGGTCCGTCTTCGCCGAGGCCTATCGAATCGTGGGTGAACACGAACAGCGAGCGCAATTTCATCAATGCGGCCATCCGCAGCGCATTGCGTGAATAGTCGGAAAATGTCAGGAATGTCCCCACGTAGGGTATGAAGCCGCCGTGTAGGGCCAATCCATTGGCAATTGCGCTCATCGCAAACTCGCGCACGCCGTAGTTCACGTAGTTGGCGGTGGCGTTGGTATCAGTTGCGGACGCGGACGCCGCCGCATAGGGCACCGTTCCCGACCAGTTGGTGAACACCGATCCGGTAAGGTCCGCAGAACCGCCGATCAATTCCGGCAGGTGTGGCGCGAACGCTTCGATCGCCTGCTGCGACGCCTTGCGAGTGGCGATGGTTTCGGCTTTGGCGGCCTGTGTTGCGACAAAGGCGTCCACCGTGGCAGCAAAGTCGGCCGGCAAAGCGCCGCTCATTCTCCTCAGAAATTCGCTGGCCAATGCGGGGTGCGCGGAGCGGTAGGCGGCGAACTTCGCGTCCCAATCGGACTCGAGCAAAGCGCCGCATTCGCGTGCACTCCAGGCAGCATATAAATCATCCGGGATTTCAAACGGAGGAAACGGCCATTCCAATGCGGCGCGCGTTGCCGCGACTTCTTTCTCCCCGAGCGCTGCGCCGTGTGCTGCTTCGGTGCCGGCCTTGGTGGGCGCGCCCTTGCCGATGATGGTTTTGCAGCAAATGAGCGTCGGCCTGTCGGTGATGGACTTGGCGGCTTCGATGGCGGCATCCACCGCAGCCACTTCGTGGCCGTTGACCCGGGGAATCACGTGCCAGCCATAGGACTCGAAGCGCCGCGGCGTGTCGTCCGTGAACCACCCTTCGACATGGCCATCGATCGATATGCCGTTGTCGTCGTAGATCGCGATCAGCTTGTTCAGCTGCCAAGTTCCGGCCAGCGAACAGGCCTCGTGCGAGATGCCCTCCATCAGGCAGCCATCACCCAGGAATACGAAGGTGTGATGGTCGACGATGGTGTGACCCGGCCGGTTGAATTGTGCGGCCAGCAATTTTTCCGCGAGGGCCAGGCCGACCGCATTGGCCAGTCCTTGACCCAGGGGTCCGGTGGTCGTCTCCACGCCCGGCGTGACACCGACCTCGGGATGGCCTGGCGTCTTCGAATGCAGCTGGCGAAAATTGCGCAATTCCGCGATGGGCAGGTCGTACCCCGTGAGATGCAGCAGCGCGTATTGCAGCATCGAGCCGTGTCCGTTCGACAACAGGAAACGATCGCGATTCGCCCAGTGCGGATTTGCCGGATTGTGGCGAAGGTGGCGATTCCACAACGCGACGGCGATTTCCGCCATTCCCATCGGCATGCCGGGATGCCCCGACTTTGCGGCTTCCACGGCGTCCATTGCCAATGCGCGGATCGCGTTCGCCAATTGCTTGTCGGAGACGCGCGCATTCGTGGCGGGAACGGTCATTGTCGTGGTCTTTCGAAATGGGTGAACGGTACGGGGGCGGTTGACGACGCGAGAGTGGAACAGAATTGTGACGTAACCTGAAATTATCGCTTTGGCATGAAAAATGTGCAATAATTCCATGTTTCGGTTCGGCGAAAAAATACGCCGGCCGGGTTGCCAAGTTTCACCGCGCGCCTACGCTAGCGACTAACGAGGGGTAGCCAACAATCGGGCGGATCGCACGCAACCGACATGGAGGGGACGACTAATGGACGGAATCCATCTGTTAGGCGAATGGTACGACTGCCCCGCCGACACACCGGAATTCACGCAGGCAGGTCCACTGCGCTCGTTGTGCATCAATGCCGCGCGGGATTCGGGATTGACCGTGGTCGGCGATAGTTTTTACCAGTTCGAGCCGCAAGGCGTGACCGGAACCGTACTGCTGGCCGAATCGCACATTGCGATTCATACCTGGCCCGAGGTCGGGTTCGTCACGGTGGACGTGTACGTGTGCAACCTGCAGACCGACAACACCGCGAAAGCCGAACAGGTCTTTCGCGTGCTGGAAGCCGCGCTGAAGCCGCAACGCACGCAATATCAGGCGATCCACCGCGGAGGCAAGGATGCCTGAGCGCGACGATGGCAATAACAAATCGCCGACTGGCGACATCGCACCCGGCGCGCTGACCGAGCATCTCACCGACGACTGGGCGTTCTTCGTGAAGTCGTCGCGGCAGTTCGAGAAATTCACGTCGCCTTTCCAGGCGATCGAAGTCCACGACACGGTGCAATTCGGCAAGCTGTTCCGCCTCGACGGCCATTTCATGACGTCGGAGAAGGACGAGTTTTTCTATCACGAGAACCTCGTCCATTTGCCGGCGATAACGCATCCGTCGCCGGGCAGCGCGCTGATCGTGGGCGGCGGCGACGGCGGGTCCGCCGAGGAGCTGCTGAAGCACCCGTCGATCAAATCGGTCACCCTGTGCGAGATCGATCTGGCCGTCGTCGACATTTCGCGAAAATACCTGCAGGGCGTGCATCGTGGCGCGTTGGACGATCCAAGGCTCACTTTGAAGATCGAGGACGGCTTTGCCTTCGTGCGTAATACCAGCGAGCAGTACGACCTGATCGTGCTCGACCTGACCGATGCCGGCGGTCCATCGACGTCGCTCTACACGCCGGAGTTCTACCGTGCGTGCGCCGCGCGCCTCAAACCGACCGGCGCGATGTCACTGCACATCGCCAGCCCGATTGCCCATCCCGCGCGCGTGCGCGAAGCACTTGCGAAGCTGCGCAGCGCGTTCGCGGTGGTCACGCCCTACCTCACGTCTGTCCCTCTCTACGGCGGGCTATGGATGATGGCGTGCTGCTCGGCGAGCCTGGACCCCAAGGGCATGTCCATCCTCGACATCGATCGCCGCATCGCCCAGCGCCGAATCGGGAATCTTCAGTACTACAACGGCGACATGCATCGCGCTGCGCTGGCGTTGCCCAATTTCGTCCGCGCTCTCGTCGCCTGAATCCGATCCTCCGGCGGCGTGCCCGGTCAGGGCCGGCCCGAGCGGGCTTGAACACGCCCGGAACCAACTCCATATGGGAACCAAGGGGACCCGAGGCGCGGTTGTGCCTGCCCCATGCCTTAGGAGAGGCCATAGCGTGATGAAATCGACGGAAGCCAGACCAACGGAAAATTTGCTGATCGATACCATGAACGACGCTGATTTCGTGGTGATCGACGGCGTGTTGTTCCAGACGGGCTACCTGCGCGTGCCCGATGAATATACTGCCGCCGCCGACGTCGTGCTCGAAGCGCGCCGTGGCGAGACCGAAATTGATCTGACCCGCGAGGAAATCGACGACGCGGTGCTGCTGGGCGAAGGCGTGTTTCGGCTGAAGAGCGGCTCGGTGGTGCGGTTCTTGTCCGGCGCGGTCATTCACTAGGCGGTCCGGAGCGGCGGCCTGCAGTATCCCTGCAGGCTTGCGACCGTTTGACGAACTGGTCTATATGCGTATATGCTCATAAAGGAATGAAAACGACCCGCCCGGTTTCCAAGCATGCGAGTTCGACCGTTTCCGGTCGTTCGGACGAGCTCGATGAGGTGTTTGCCGCGGTTGCGCGCCACTTCGGCGTCCTTGCCGAGCCGACGCGTCTCAAGATCCTGAACGCGATCTGCCGCGAGGAGCGCTCCGTGACGACGATCGTCGCCGTAACGGGCGCAACGCAGACCAATGTCTCGCGGCACCTGGCGTTGATGCGCGCGGCCGGCGTCGTGAGCCGGC
>JBDTPJ010000057.1:0-23678 GCA_039932755.1 Betaproteobacteria bacterium | reverse complement strand
ACCTTGGCCGCTTCCTCGGGCTCGAGGTCGTACAGGTTCTTGTCCATCGGGTCGCCGGGGTGGATCTTGTTCTGGATCCCGTCGAGACCGGCCATCATCATGGCCGAGAACGCGAGGTACGGATTGGCGGTCGGGTCCGGAAAGCGGACTTCGATACGACGCCCCTTGGGGTTCGACACATAGGGAATGCGGATTGCCGCCGAGCGGTTGCGCGCCGAGTACGCCAGATTGATCGGCGCTTCGAAGCCGGGGACCAGGCGCTTGTACGAATTGGTACCCGGGTTGGTGATCGCGTTGAGCGCCTTGGCGTGCTTGATGACGCCACCGATGTAATAGATCGCCATTTCCGACAATCCAGCGTAGCCGTCGCCGGCGAACAGGTTCTTGCCGTCCTTCCAGATCGACTGGTGCACGTGCATGCCGGAACCGTTGTCGCCGACGATGGGCTTGGGCATGAACGTCGCCGTCTTGCCATACGCGTGGGCCGTGTTGTGCACGCAATACTTGAGAATCTGGAGCCAGTCGGCACGCTTCACCAGCGTTTCGTACTTGGTGCCGATTTCGCACTGCCCGGCATTGGCCACTTCGTGATGGTGCACTTCGACTTCAACGCCCATCTGTTCCATCGCCAGACACATCGCGGAACGAATGTCCTGCAACTGGTCCACCGGCGGGACGGGGAAGTACCCGCCCTTCACACCCGGACGGTGTCCCATGTTGCCCCCATCGAACTTGTCCGCCGACGACCAGGCGGCTTCACTCGAGAAAATCTTGCAGTAACTGCCCGACATGTCGACCGACCACTCGACCGAATCGAAGATGAAGAATTCGGGTTCCGGGCCGAAGTAGGCGGTATCGCCCAGGCCCGAAGACTTGAGATACGCCTCCGCGCGCTTGGCCAGCGAGCGCGGGTCGCGTTCGTAGCCCTTGCCGTCGGAAGGCTCGACCACGTCGCACGTAATAAGCAACGTGGTCTCATCCATGAACGGATCGATATTGGCGGTACCAGGGTCCGGCATCAGCAGCATGTCCGACGCCTGGATGCCCTTCCAACCCGCAATCGATGAGCCATCGAATGCATGGCCAGACTCGAACTTGTCGTTGTTGAATTGCCTGGCCGGCACCGTGACGTGCTGTTCCTTGCCGCGGGTATCCGTGAAGCGAAGGTCAACGAACTTGACCTCCTTGTCTTTGATCATTTTCAGCACGTCGGCGGGCGTTGCCATGCAAATCTCCTGAAGCGTTTGACGAAAGGGGGATGGCGCTACATGAATTCCAGCACGGGATGTTTAGCGATAACCATGCCATCCATCGTTGCGTTGCAACCTATTGTTTTAACATAGTTTTTACTCGACTTCCCGCAATTTCTGGCTGCGTCAGGACACCATTTTGCACCAAGACAATGCGGCCTGCCAGCGGCTTTGTGCGTTATTGGTGCGGAGGTTCAAGCCTGGTGCGACGGGCCTCCTGCGGTGCAGCAACCGGGTTTACTCGGTGGTTATGGGCGGCTTCGTCACGGGTAGAACGGCCACAGGAGATAACCTTCCTGGGTCGTGGCGCTGGCATCGATGAATACCTTCACCTGGAATTCCCGATTGGGCGGCAGACCGGCACTCAAGTCGGTGGTGCCACCGGCATAGTCGGCCGGGGTCAGCACGCGCCGGGCTACCGTCGGAATCTTGCCGCTCGCGTCTTGCGTGCCCGTCAGCGACAGCTCCAGGAAAGGAAAGCCGATCGCGTAGCGGGTACGGTTGCGCAGCGTAGCGGTCAGGATCAGCAGTCCCTGATGTGCCTGATCGCGCTGGAGATCGGACGCGTCGATCGTGAGGGCATCGATGTCGTTGAGCGGATGGATCGCGCACCGGGCCACGGCGCACGCCTTGGTCAGCAGTGGCTTGGCACTTGGCCAGTTCGCGGCGACCGCATCACGAAAATGAAACAGCGCCTGCAGGACGAGAGCTGCGATCAAAACGGGAACGAGGACGGCGTACAACACGGAATACGAACGCTCGGGTCGCCGTTTGTCCCAGGCAAACCGGTTTTCATAGTCGACTTCCGGCTCGACGGGCTCGCGCGCTTCTTCCGCAGGTTCCGGTGGCGGCGGATCGAGTGCGCGGGCGCTGCGCAACGTGACCGTGGGCGGCCCTTGCGCCAGTTCGTCGTATTCCGGCACGCCGTCGTCGATCGGCGCCAGCGAGATCAGGTTCTCGCGACCGTTGAAGATCGTGCGGCAATGGCCACAGCGGACCTGTCCGTCGCGCAAAGCGAGCTGGGATTCCATGACGCGAAAGATCGTCTTGCACCCTGGACAGCGTGTGTAAAGTTCATCAGTCATGAGTTACTTCACTGTACGTCACGCTCTCCGGCAAGCAATACCCACCCGTCGCGAACCTCGTAGGGCCCGATAGTAAACCAGGGCGCATAGGCAACGGCGACCGCGGCGGCCTGCCCGTCGAGAATGCCCGAAAGCGCGATGCGGCCGCCCGGGCGTACCCGCATGGCGAGTGCGGGCGCAAGCAACGTCAGCGGGTTGGCAAGTATGTTCGAGACGACGATATCGAAATCCCCGGGTGCCAGCGCGTCGGGAAAAACAAACGTCGTGTCCGTCCCCACGTCCAGTCCCAATCCGTTCGCGCGCGCGTTGTCCACGCTCGCACGGATGGCCTGGGCATCGACGTCCGTTCCAACCACGCGGCCGGCGCCCAGTCGCGCGCCCGCGATGGCCAGAATGCCCGAGCCGCAACCGTAGTCGAGCAATGATTCCCCTCCCTTGACGTGGGTGCGCAACCATTCGAGGCACAGTCCGGTCGTCGGATGCGAGCCGGTTCCGAAGGCAAGGCCCGGATCGAGACGGAGGTTGAGTGCGCCGGGCACGGGCGCCCGCGTCCACGAGGGAACAATCCAGAAATTGTCGGCAATCCGGATCGGCCCGAATTGCGCCTGCGTTGCGCGCACCCAGTCCTGTTCGGCCACGACGCGGGTCTCGTGCAGCGTGCTGGGCCATGCAAGCAATGCGGATGCTGACTGGAATGCCGCCTGCGCGTCGTTGTCCGTGGTGAACAGCGCGGAAAGGCGCGAGATCGGCCAGAGCTTTGCGCTGGGTTCGCCGGGTTCGCCATATTGCGGCGTCTCGTCGGGCGTGCCTGCGGCCGGATCGGAAACATCGACGGACAAGGCGCCCTCCGCGAGCAGCGCATCAGACCACGCCTCGGCTTGCGCCGCGGGCACGTCGAAGCGCAGGGCAATGTAGCTCAAGGTCAGGGAGCCTTTAGGACGCCACTTTGCGCTTCGCCATCCGCTCTTCGAGAAAGTGGATCGACGTGCCGCCGCGCAGGAACTTGTCGTCGAGCAGCAATTCCTGATGCAGCGGGATATTGGTCTTGATGCCCTCGACGACCATTTCCGACAAAGCAATGCGCATCCGCGCCATCGCTTGCCCGCGCGTATCGCCATACGCGATCACCTTGCCGATCATCGAATCGTAATTCGGCGGCACGAAGTAATTCTGGTAGACATGTGAGTCGACGCGGATGCCCGGTCCGCCAGGCGCGTGATACGACGTGATGCGCCCCGGCGACGGCACGAACGACTCCGCGTCCTCGGCGTTGATCCGGCACTCGATAGCGTGTCCCTTCTTGACAATGTCGCGCTGCCGAAACAGCAACTTTCGCCCCGCGGCGATGAAGATCTGCTGCTGCACGATGTCGATGCCGGTGATGAGCTCGGTCACCGGATGTTCGACCTGCACCCGCGTGTTCATCTCGATGAAAAAAAATTCGTCGTTCTCGTACAGGAACTCGAACGTCCCCGCGCCGCGATAGCCGATGCGCCGGCACGCGTCCGCGCAGCGCTCGCCGATGCGCGTCAGCGCGCGCTGGTTGATCCCGGGCGCAGGCGCCTCCTCGATGATCTTCTGGTGCCGGCGCTGCATCGAGCAATCGCGCTCGAACAGGTACACCGCATTCTTATGCTCGTCGGCGAGCACTTGGATCTCGATGTGGCGCGGATTGGTGAGGAATTTCTCCATGTACACGGTCGCGTTGCCGAACGCGGATAACGCCTCGACGCGCGTCAGCGCGACGGCGGGCAAGAGGGCCGCTTCGGTGTGCACCACGCGCATGCCGCGTCCGCCGCCTCCACCCGCGGCCTTGATGATGACAGGGTACCCCGTCGCGCGCGCCATGCGCACCACTTCCTTCGAGTCTTCAGGCAACGCGCCTTCCGAGCCCGGCACGCACGGCACGCCGGCCTTGAGCATCGCAGCCTTGGCGCTGACCTTGTCGCCCATCAGGCGAATCGTGTCCGCGCGCGGTCCGATGAACACAAAGCCCGATTTCTCCACCTTGTCGGCGAAATCTGCGTTCTCGGAAAGAAAGCCGTAGCCCGGATGGATTGCCTGAGCATCCGTGACCTCCGCCGCCGCGATGATCGCCGGCACATGCAGGTAACTTTGCGCGGACGGTGCCGGGCCGATGCAGACCGATTCGTCGGAGAGGCGCACGTACTTGGCGTCGCGGTCCGCTTCCGAATAGACGACGACCGTCTTGATGCCAAGCTCACGGCACGCGCGCTGGATCCGCAACGCGATCTCGCCGCGGTTGGCGATCAGGATCTTGTCGAACAGCTTGTCGGAGGCCTTGGTCGCCACGGATTTGGTCAGGGCCATTCAGCGTCGATCGCAGGGGACCACGGGACGGCGTTCATCCATCGCCTCGCCCGCGATGGCGGGAGAGACTGCACCGGCGGATCGCCTCACTCGAACAGGAACAGCGGTTGACCGAATTCAACGGGCTGGCCGTTCTCCGTGAGGATGGCCCTGATGACGCCGGCCTTGTCGGATTCGATCTCGTTCATGAGCTTCATCGCCTCGATGATGCAGAGGGTGTCGCCCTCGGCCACCGTGTCGCCGATCTCCACGAAGGGTTTGGAGCCGGGGGTGGCGCTGCGATAGAAGGTGCCGACCATGGGGCTCTTGACCCGATGTCCCTCGGGTTCGGCGGGCACCAGGTCTATTGCCGCGCCGCCGGCCGCTGCCGGTGCAAGCGCGGTTGCCGCGTGGGAGCTCGTGTGCAATGTCACGGGCTGCGCGCCCGCGGGCGCCGCATTGGCACGCGTGATACGCACGCGCTCCTCACCTTCCTGGATCTCCAACTCGGCAATGCCAGAAGTCTCCACCAGTTCGATCAGCGTCTTCAGTTTGCGCAGGTCCATGGCGGGCTAGGCTCCGAGGCGGGCAACAGCGAAGGCGAGCGCGAATTCGTAGCCGCGCGGCCCCAGGCCGACGATCGTGCCAACGGCCTTGTCCGAGAAATAGGAATGGTGGCGAAACGCTTCCCGGGCGTGCACGTTTGTTAGATGGACTTCAATGAACGGTATGTCCACCCCGGTGAGCGCATCGCGCACCGCGACGCTGGTATGGGTAAATGCGGCCGGATTGATGACGATGAAGCGCACACCCTCGGTCCGCGCCGCATGAATGCGGTCGACCATCTGCCCTTCGTAATTGGTCTGGAAGGCTTCGAGGCGCACGCCGGCGGTCTTGGCCTGGGCGGCCAGACGGTCGTTGACGTCCTCGAGGGTGTCGTCGCCATAGACTGCCGGCTCACGTGTCCCCAGGAGATTCAGGTTTGGACCGTGGAGAACCAGGATGGTGTCCTGGTACCGTCCCGATTTGCCGGTGGTGGCTGCTTTGCGTCGAATGGGTTTCATCGCGCGCAACCTTTAGGATTTGGAGTGACCGGAGTTTGCGGCAGATGACAGCAGATTGTCCAGCTTTAACGGCACGATAGCGACCGAACGAACGTGCGCGCCAGCTCGAATCCTGCGGCTTAAAGCAACTTGCCGACGATCGCGTCGAGCTTGCCCGGCTTCAAAGGGCCCATCTGGGCATAGGCGACGACGCCTTCGCGATCCAGGATGACGGTAAATGGGAGCGCCATGATTTTGTTGCCCAAAGTCTTAGAGAGTTCCAGCGCACCGTATCCGCCTACGAGTGACGGATAGTTAAGCTTCAGTTGTTGCGTGAATTGACGTATTTTAACGGGTTGATCGATGGCGATACCTACAAATTGCAAACCTTTAGCGCCAAATGTCTCCTGGGCTTTGACAAATTCCGGCATCTCTTCCCGGCACGGTTCGCACCACGTGGCCCAGAAATTCACGACCATCACCTTTCCCTTCCATTGCTCCATGCGCTGTTCGCGGCCATCGACGTCGGGCAACACCAGCCCAAGCAATCCAACAGCGGGAGGTTCGCGGGAAGGCGATGTGCCGAAATACATCCCCGCGGCAAGCGCCGCGATGGCGACCATAGCAATGACACCCCACCGGATGACTGTCTTGTTCACGCTGAATCGAATGAAAGTGTGTGCTTACTTTGAAAAATGAACGCTCGGAGCGGCGCCGTTTGCCTGTCCGGACCGCCTACTTGAACCAATTCGCCTTGGGCGGCGTCGCGCTCACCAAAGCCCCGGGACCCGTGCCCTTGGCGGGGATTGGCAGGCTAACCTTTTGCCGCGTCGGCGGATAGCAAACGCCCACATCGGCGCAACCCTGGGAGTCTGCGGCCAGGATGATCCGCTGGCCCGCCAGCGCCCCGGTCAGCGGCAATTTCACCACCACCGACCCACGGTAGGTTTCCACCTTTCCGAAGAACTCGTCGGTCTTGACCTTTCCGGCAGGTAACTCCGCGCTACCCAGGGCCGCACTATCCGGCGTGACGGCGAAACTCAACTTGTCGCGGTAGAGGTAATAGCCTTGGGCAATGGTGAACCGCGCTTCGAGCGTCTTGTCGTCCAGCGCACGGGCAGAGAAGCGGAATGCCTGCTCCGTCGGCAGTAGTTCGACCCCGGCAGCCTGCGCGGACAGCGCGATGAGGCACAACAGGGTCGCGGTCATCGCACCAAACGCGCGCAATAAGGTCCAACCACCGTGCCCGGCGTTCGTCGGTGGTTGTTTCGATTTACCCGCGCCAGTGATACATTGATTCCACGGCTGCGGCCAAGGAGATTTCATGCGCTTCATCATTCTCGCGATTGTACTGGCATTCCCTTTGGCGGACCTTTACCTCACGGCGCGCATCGCGCGCTGGAGCGGCATCCCGCTGTGGGTTTGGCTCGGCGGATCATTCGTGGCCGGCGCGCTGCTGCTTGGCAATGAGCGCAATCAGTTCCGGATGAAGACCGTGGCTGCACTGCATGGTGGCCAACCGGTCCTGCGCGGGTTGCTCGACAGCGGCCGCCGCGTGCTCGCGGGATTGCTCCTGATGCTGCCGGGCATTGCCAGCGATGTCGTGGCACTGGTGTTGCTGGCGCTGCCGCTTAACGTGGGCCAGGTCTACGAGCCGCTTGCGGCGGGCGCCGCACGTTGGCCGCGGCATCGCAAAGGCGATGCCATCGATGGGGATTACCGCCGCATCGACTGAAGTTGCCATCCCCGCTCATTTTGCTCGCCGATTGGGGACCAAAGCGTCTCAGGCTAGTTTGCCGTCCGCGCTTCACTTCCGCCGATCCAGGATGGTCGGCTGCGCCTTGCCGGCGCGCCGATAGGCCATCGCCATCATCACCAGCCCGACGATGAACATCGGCAGCGACAGCCACTGACCCATCGTGAGACCGCCGGCCAAGAATCCCAGGAAGTTGTCCGGCTCGCGCGCGTATTCCGCAATAAAACGAAACGCGCCGTACCCGACCAGGAAGAATCCTGACACGGCGCCCATGGGCCGTTGCCTGCTGGCATACCACCACAGCAGCCCGAACAGCAGCAACCCTTCCAGGCCAAATTGATACAACTGGGAGGGATGCCTCGGTATCGCGTCGACCTGAGGAAACACCATCGCCCAGGGTACGTCGGTCGCGCGGCCGACGAGCTCGCCATTGATGAAATTGCCCATCCGCCCGGCGGCCAGCCCCAGCGGCACCAGGGGAGCCACGAAATCGGTGACATCCAGCCAGCGTTTTTCGCGCGCCCGCGCAAAAAACCACAGCGCGATGAGCACGCCCAGGAATCCACCGTGAAAGCTCATGCCGCCGGTCCATACCTGCAGGATCTCGAGCGGATGTTGCAGGTAATACAGCGGCTTGTAGAACAGAACGTAGCCCAGCCGCCCGCCGATGATCACCCCGAACACACCGTAGAAGAGCATGTCGTCGACGTCACGCGGATGCCATCCGGTCAACAGGCTGCGGCGCGCGCGGACCTTTCCCAGCCACACGAACAGGACGAACGCGAGCAGGTACATGAGGCCGTACCAGCGAATGGCGACCGGTCCGATCTGCAATGCGATGGGATCGAAATTCGGGTGAACGAGGGGTTGGCTGAACATCAGAGGCTGAACATCGGGCGGCGGGTCACGGCTTCTGGTTATTGGGGGCTAGCGCAAACGCGGCTGGATTAGAATCGGGGGAATCATACAAACCGGTCCCGAAGCTAAGCGTCCGAGGATACCCGCATGTCGTTCAATCGTCGTTCGAAACTCATCACCCAGGGCGTGGCCCGCTCACCCAACCGCGCGATGTTGCGCGCCGTGGGCTTCGGCGATGGCGACTTCGAGAAGCCGATCATCGGCGTGGCCAATGGCCATAGCACGATGAATCCCTGCAACGCGGGCATCCAGCCATTGGTGGACCGGGCCATGGCCGCGCTCAAGGAATCCGGCGCGATGCCCCAGGTGTTCGGTGTACCGACGGTGACCGATGGCATCGGCATGGGTACCGAGGGCATGAAGTATTCGCTCGTCTCGCGCGAGGTGATTGCCGACGCGATCGAGACCTCGGTCAATGGCCAGTGCATGGACGGCGTGCTCGTCGTCGGCGGCTGCGACAAGAACATGCCGGGGGGCGTGATCGCGATGGCGCGGATGAACGTGCCCTCGATTTACGTTTACGCAGGGACCATAAAGCCCGGGCAATGGAAGGGCCAGACGCTGACCATCGTGTCGGCATTCGAGGCCGTTGGCGCTTTTGCCGCGGGCAAGATGGCGCAGGAGGACTTTGACGGGGTCGAGAGGAATGCTTGCCCGAGCGTGGGCGCGTGCGGCGGAATGTATACCGCCAACACCATGTCGTCGGCGCTGGAAGCCCTCGGCGTGAGCCTCCTCGGTTCATCGCAGATGGCCTCGCCGGATTCGGAAAAGGCGGATTCGGCCGCGGAATCGGCGCGTGTTCTCGTGGAGGCGGTGAAGAACGATCTCCGGCCACGCGACATCATCACGCACAACGCCATCGAGAACGCGATTTCGCTGGTGATGGCCACGGGCGGCTCGACCAACGCGGTGCTGCATTTCCTGGCGATAGCTTCCGCCGCCGAGGTGGAATGGACGATCGATGACTTCGAGCGCATTCGGAAGCGCGTGCCGGTGCTGTGCGACTTGAAGCCCTCCGGAAAATACGTCGCGGTCGATTTTCACAAGGCGGGCGGCGTGCCTCAAGTCCTCAAGATTCTGCTCATCGCCGGACTGCTGCACGGCGATTGCGTGACCATCACCGGACGCACGATGGCGGAGGAACTTGCCGGCGTTCCCGACGCGCCACGCGCGGATCAGGATGTCATCCGGCCCATCGATGCGCCGATCTATGCGCAAGGCCACCTGGCCATCCTCCGCGGCAACCTGTCGCCCGAAGGCTGCGTGGCCAAGATCACCGGCCTCAAGAATCCCGTGATCACGGGTCCCGCCCGCGTGTTCGATTCCGAGACCGAGGTCATGGCGGCGATCATGGCGAAGAAGATCGTGCCAGGCGACGTCCTCGTCATCCGCTACGAAGGCCCCAAGGGCGGTCCGGGCATGCAGGAGATGCTGGCCCCGACATCGGCGCTGATTGGTCAGGGACTCGGCGAGTCGGTCGGGCTCATCACCGACGGCCGCTTTTCCGGGGGCACCTGGGGCATGGTGGTCGGGCACGTCTCGCCCGAGGCCTATGTCGGCGGCACGATCGCGCTGGTGCAGGAAGGCGATTCGATCACCATCGACGCGCATCTCCTGCTTCTCCAGTTGAACGTGAGCGACGAGGAACTCGCGCAGCGTCGCGCGCAATGGAAGGCGCCTGCGCCACGTTACACGCGTGGCCTGATGGCGAAATACATGCGCCTCGTATCGACGGCGAGCAAGGGCGCGATTACCGACGGCAGCGACCTCTAGCGGCGCATGCTTGCGGCGGACTATGCACGTCGCCACGGCGTGCCGCGCTGGCATGACGATGCGGACGCGATCCTGCACGCGCCCGACATCGACGCCGTGTACATTGCAACGCTCACCGATTCGCATTGCGAGTACACCTTGCGGGCGGCCGCGGCGGGTAAGCCCGTCTACGTCGAGAAGCCGATGGGGATGAACCCGATCGAGTGCGATGACATGATCGCCGCGTGCCGCACCGCCGGCGTGCCGCTCTGGGTGGGTTACTACCGGCGAACGCTGCCGCGCTTCCTCGCCGTGCGTGACCTCATCGCGGACGGTGCCATGGGTGATGTGCGCATGGTGATCTCCCGGCAATTTCAGCAACTCCCGGCGGCGGATCAATTTACCGGCGGCGCCGTGCCGTGGCGGGTAAATCCGGACCTATCGGGCGGCGGCTTCTTCTTCGAGGCCGTGTGCCACACGTTTGATTTTCTCGACTTCCTGTTTGGACCGATCGTGGACGTGCGTGCCCTCGCCGGCAACCAGGCCGGCGCATACCGGCCAGAAGACATCGTCATGGCCACGTACCGTTTCGCGTCGGGGGTTGGACGCGATCCTGGCCAATTTCCATGCGGTGGCCGCAGAGCGATGAGGGGTGACCACACGCCGTTGTCGATGCCGTCGGCCGCTTTGGGTAGGCGATCAAAAGTCTTCACATCCAGCGCGCGCGGAGCGACAATCGTGGCGCCCTTCGCGCGCGGCCGCTCCGCCGGGCCAATCGACGAACGAACAAGGCGGCGTCGGGAAGGGGCTGCCCCTGGTCAACCCACTGGAGACTACAGATGGATCGCCGCACCTTTCTGCTGACCGCGGGTGCGGCCGCACTTCCCGGATGCGTGATCGTGGGTGGCGCCAGCGGGCCACCGGTGCCGGCGCCGGTCTATCGCGTCGGTGACCGTTGGGTCTACAGCGCGCGCGATGGCTTCCGCGTTCCGGTCATCTGGGAGGAAACGCATGAAGTGGCTTCGGTGAACGCACAGGGGATCACCGTGCACATCACGCAAAAGGGCCCTACGGTGGACAACACGCGGACCGAACAATGGCTCTCACCCGGTATCGTGAGCGTCGGTGCGGTGTTCGACAACGAGACCCGGCGGTTCAGGGCGCCGCTGACGCGCTTCCAGTTTCCCCTCACGCAGGGCACCAGCTGGAACGAGCGGGTCGACAATTTCAACGAGGCGACACAACAAACCGGCCAGATCAATCGCTTCGTGCAGGTTGGGGGCTTTGTGAAGGTGCAGGTCCCGGCCGGAGAGTTCGACGCCATCCTGATGCGCGTGATCATGCGCCTCGACGATGAGACTTTCTGGCGCACCGCAACCGAGTGCAACTATGAAATCTGGTGGGCGCCCGCGGTGGGTGCGAGCGTGCGCGAAGTGAAGAGCGCGTTCTACCGGGACAAAAGCGACAGTCGGGAACCCACGCAGATGCGCAGCCAGAACGCGCTTCTCGATCTCACGTCCTACAGACGCGGCGGATAGGTCTCAAAGGCATTCGAGACCAAGGCGCGCGACCTTTCGCGCCACACGCTCGACGTTCAGGCCGGACGGCCGCGGGCACGCCGCAGTGCTGCCGTGCGCGGTTTTTTCTGGGCGTTACGCAGTGCTGCGCCCAGTGCGGGGCGCAGCCACGCCCGCATCTCATCCGGACCTTCGACTGCCTCCTCGGGCGCGCGGTGGTAGCTCATCGCGTAGGCCTTGCCTTCTTTGGTCGTGTAGCTGAACGGGTCGAGCGAGCGCTCGAGATACGCGGGGCGCGTTTCGTCATCGGTCTTGAGATAGAGCACATCCTCGACCACGATCGCCACGATCAAGCCGTCGAGATATAGACCGTGCCCGCCGAACATCGCGCGCGCACTCGCGCGTCCGGCCGGGCGCATGAGTTCGAGGACATGCTCGATGAAATCCGGAGTGTTGGCCATGCGAACGATTCTACGCTCGGCCCTGGTACTACAAGCCGAGGCGTTGCCAGATTGTGGAAGTGAGTGCGGCGGAATTGAGCGTGTAGAAGTGCAGCCCCGGTACGCCGTCCTCGATCAGGCCGGCACAAAGCTCCGTCACCACGTCGAGCCCAAAGGATCTCACTGAAACGGAGTCGTCACCAAAGCCCTCGAGCCTGCGTCGTATCCAGCGTGGGATTTCAGCGCCGCAATTGTCCGAAAAACGGGCTAGCCCGCTGGCGCTCAGGATAGGCATGATGCCGGCGACGATCGGCACGGTGATGCCGCGCGCCGCGCAGGCATCCACGAAATGCCAGTAGGCGTCGGGGTTGAAAAAATATTGAGTTATAGCGGAGTTGGCGCCGGCCTTGACCTTGCGCTCGAAGTTCGCGAGGTCGTCATCCGCGCTGCGCGCCTGTGGGTGATATTCCGGATAGGCAGCAACGTCGATGTGGAACCAGTCGCCTGTTTCTTCGCGAATAAAGGAAACCAGTTCGCTCGCATAGCGGAAGTCTCCGCCCTCGCCTGCGCCCGAGGGAAGGTCGCCGCGCAACGCCACCAGATGCCGGATGCCATTGCCGTGATAGTGCTTGAGGACTTCACGCAGGGACTCGCGCGAACCGCCGATGCACGAAATGTGCGGCGCAGCCGCGTGCCCCTCGTCACGAATCTCCAGCACGGTTTGCAACGTTCCATCGCGCGTCGAGCCGCCGGCGCCGAACGTCACCGAGAAGTATGCGGGATGCAGTTGCGCGAGTTGTGCGCGCGCTGCGCGCAGCTTGGCCACGCCGTCCGGTGTGCGCGGTGGATAAAACTCCATGCTGAAAAGCTTGTCGGTCACGATTTGGCAGCGGACGGTTGAACGTCAGCCTTTTTTTGACAACAGGAGCGACGACAGCGCCCAGGAGATGATGCTGTAGATGATGGCGCCGAAAACGCCGGACCAGAATCCGGCCACATGAAAGCCGGGCATGAACGAACCCACGGCCCAGAAGAGCAGGCCGTTGATCACGAAGATGAAGAGGCCAAGCGTGAGGATGGTCACCGGCAGCGTGAGAATGATGAACAGTGGCCGGATCAATGTGTTGATCAATCCCAGCACCACCGCCACGATCAGGGCCGTGGGGAAGAACGAGTCGACGGTGATCGACGGCATGAGGTGAGTGAGCGCGAGCAGCGCCACCGCGTTGATGAGCCAGGCCAGCAGAATTCGCATATTGTGTTTCCCCGCAATTGAAAACGAAATCCGGTCCGGAGCTAACGTTTCAGGCTGCGCGAAATGAGCATCGCGTTCTCCTGCGACGCTCCATTTCGCTACGCCACATTCACTCCGGCTCAGATCGCGCAAATGAGCGTCGCGTTCTCCTGCGACGCTCCATTTCGCTGCTCGACCTCCAACTAGTAGCGATATGAATCAGGCTTGTAGGGACCAGCCAATTCCACGCCGATATACCGCGCCTGTTTATCCGTGAGCGGCGTCAGCACGGAGTTGAGCTTGGTGAGCTGCAGCCGCGCCACTTTCTCGTCCAGGTGCTTGGGCAGCACGTACACGCCCACTGGATAGCGCTTGCCACCTGTCTGCGCATCGCCCCACAACTCGATCTGCGCCATGACCTGGTTGGCGAACGACGAGCTCATCACGTAGGACGGATGCCCGGTACCGCATCCCAGGTTCACCAGCCGGCCTTCGGCCAGCAAGATGATCCGCTTGCCGTCCGGGAAAATGATGTGGTCGACCTGCGGCTTGATGTTCTCCCACTTGTAGGCTTTAAGCGAAACGACTTCGATTTCATTGTCAAAGTGGCCGATGTTGCACACGATGGCCTGGTCCTTCATCCGCTTCATGTGCTCGTGCGTGATGACATCGATGTTGCCCGTGCACGTCACGAATATGTCCGCCTTGTCCGCAGCGTAGTCCATTGTCACCACGCGATAACCTTCCATCGCCGCCTGCAACGCGCAGATCGGATCAACTTCGGTCACCCACACCTGCGCCGACAGCGCGCGCAACGCCTGCGCCGATCCCTTGCCGACGTCGCCATAACCTGCAACCAGCGCCACCTTGCCCGCGATCATCACATCGGTGGCGCGCTTGATGCCGTCGACCAGCGACTCTCGGCAACCGTAGAGATTGTCGAACTTCGACTTGGTGACGGAGTCGTTGACGTTGATCGCGGGAAACGCCAGGCGACCCTCCTTGTGCATCGTATAGAGGCGCTTGACACCCGTCGTCGTTTCCTCCGTCACACCCTTGATGCTGGCCTTGATCCGCGAATAGAACGTGGGATCGGCGTCCAGGCGCTTCCCGATGGCGGCAAACAGCGCGGTCTCTTCCTCGTTGCCAGGACGCGAAATCAGCGAACGGTCCGTCTGCGCTTGCGTGCCCAAGTGCACCAGCAGCGTGGCATCGCCGCCGTCGTCCAGGATCATGTTCGGCGCACCCACGGTACCGTCAGGCATACGCCATTCAAAGATCTTGTGCGTGAATTCCCAATACTCATCCAGCGTTTCGCCCTTGTGCGCGTAAACGGGCGTGCCGCGCGCGGCAATGGCGGCCGCGGCGTGGTCCTGCGTGGAATAGATGTTGCACGACGCCCAGCGCACATCCGCGCCCAGCGCCTGCAGCGTCTCTATCAGCACCGCGGTCTGTATCGTCATGTGCAGCGAACCGGCGATGCGCGCTCCGCGCAGCGGCTGCCGGGGTGCAAACTCCTCGCGGATCGCGATGAGGCCGGGCATTTCGGTTTCCGCGATGGCGATTTCCTTGCGTCCCCAATCGCCAAGCGAGAGATCCGCGACGTGGAAATCCCTCATTTGGTCACTGAGATTCTTGGTGTTGGTGTGGGCGTTCATGCATTGCTCCTTGTCAGGCGGCATGCGGCAACGCTTGAAGGGAGGCACGAATTGCACTCGTCATCACGCGGGCTGCAAGCCACGGATCAACGAGCGCAGTTGCAATGGGCGGTAAACCCACAGTGGTGAACCCCGAGCCTGGCAGCACGCGACGGATGAATGAGCACCGCCGAACGGCTGTTGCAACGCTCCTCGGGGAGCGCCCCCATTTTACTTCAAATCAAGGAATGTTGCCGTGGACAGGAATACCGGGTTCGAGGGTGTCCAACAGGGCGTTGGCCAGGCTCGACTCCCGCCGGTAAAACCCCTCGGTGTGAAAGGTTTCGGGCAGCTTGAAGTGCTCGTAGTCGAGATGGTGCGCGAATTCGTGCACCAGCGTGCGCAGGAAGGACTTGAACGCCACCACCTGCTTGCGCTGCGCCGTGCGCATCCAGGCCGTGATGCGCGCAGGCGCTATCTCCTCGTCCGGTTCATAGAGACCGTGGAGCTCGCCGTAGTCGTCGGATGGCCGCTTGGCCAGGACGCGTACCTGCACGGGAGGAACCGCGTAACCCGCGACCAGTGCATCGACGAGTGCCTGACAGGCGCGCTGCACCGCGGTGCGGTCCTCGCGCAGAAGGCCCGCGCGGATGGCGGCGACCGGCGCGGTCACGTCGGTGCCCGCGGGAAGTTCGAGGGCCGGGATTTCGTCGCTGTCGCGATAGACGCGCTGGTTAGCCGGAGACAGTTTGCTGTAGTAGGCGAAACGCATGGCGGCATGATGCCGCGAACCGGCCGTCCCGTGTTAGCCGAAATGTGTTGCACCCTCAAGAAACAACGAGGGCCGCCCTAAGCGGGCAGCCCTTAACTTGCAATAGCCGGACGCAAGAACTGCGAAAGCCGGACTCAGTTCTTCTTGATCTTTTCCAGCATCTTGAAGATGCCCTTGGGCGCGCCGACAAACATGCGCTTGAAGGTCTTGGGCAGGCAACGACGCTCGAGCGTGTTGCGGCGGGTACGGGAACGTTCGGCCATGTGTAGCTCCTCTGGTGATTCGGTGCGGGGCCCAGGCACGTTTCGACCAAGCCGCGAAAAAATGATATTTTACAGCAACTTGTATTTTTTCGCCACCCGGCCGCGGCATGGGACAACGTGCAGGTGTCAGGCGCGTACTAGAACCAGGTTTGCCAACCCGCAGTGGTGACGGTCACGTCGTAGCTGACCACCTTGGCCGATGGGGTAGATTTTTCCAGGATTGGCCGGTAGGTGAATTCGAGCTTGGCCGCACCAGGATCAAGGGCCCGGAAACGATACGTGGTCGTGCCGCCGACACCCATCATGCCACTGGGGACCGGGGCGGGTGTGTAGTCGGGCCCGCCAACGAGCCAAACTGACTTGCCGGGATCACTGGTGAGCACCCAGCCATAGCCTGTCGTCGGGTCCGCAGCCGGCAGGCTGATCACCAACGGCGCACCCTGCCGGACCGCCACGCTACCGCCTTCCATCGGCGCCACGACGCCATCGCGATTCAATGTCGCGCAGGAGGCCAACGTGACGAGACCGAGTAGCGCACCGGAGGCGCGGATCGATAAATGCATTGGATTAGGCATCAGGGACTCTCCCGCTTTTTCAACAGCGCTTCCATGATTCAAACGCGCTACAGCCCTGCCGCCGCGCGCAACGCGGGCGCTTTGTCGACGTTTTCCCACGTAAACTCGGGCTCGTCGCGTCCAAAGTGGCCATACGCCGCGGTTTTCAAGTAGATCGGCCGCAACAGGTCGAGCATGCGAATGATGCCCTTGGGCCGCAAGTCGAAGTGCGCGTCAACGAGCTTCGCGATGGCCTCATCCGAAATTTTTCCGGTGCCCTCGGTGTAGATAGTGACGTTGATCGGCTTGGCCACGCCGATGGCGTACGAAACCTGCACCTGGCACTGCGTGGCAATGCCGGCGGCCACGATGTTCTTCGCGACATAGCGCGCCGCGTACGCCGCAGACCGATCGACCTTCGACGGATCCTTGCCGGAAAACGCGCCGCCACCATGAGGCGCTGCGCCTCCATAGGTATCGACGATGATCTTGCGTCCCGTCAATCCGGCGTCACCGTGCGGGCCGCCGATCTCGAATCGGCCGGTCGGATTCACCAGGAAGCGCGTGCCCTTGAGCATGTCTGCTGGAAACACCGGCTTGATGATTTCCTCGATCACGGCTTCCGCGAGCTTGTCCTGCTTCTCATTCATCGACGGATGATGTTGCGTGGACAGCACCACCGTGTCCACGCCCACGGGCTTGCCGTTGGCGTAGCGGACCGTCACCTGCGATTTGGCGTCCGGCCGCAGGAACGGCAGGCGGCCATCGCGCCGGACTTCGCTTTGCCGCTGCACCAGGCGATGCGAGTAGTAAATCGGAAATGGCATCAGCGAAGGCGTTTCGTCGCAGGCAAAGCCGAACATCAGCCCTTGGTCACCGGCACCCTGGTTCAGGTAATCGTCGGATGCGCGATCCACACCCTGCGCAATATCCGGCGACTGGCGGCCATAGCAAACCATGACGGCACATCCATCGGCATCGAAGCGCAATTCGGAGTCGTTGTAGCCGATCTTGCGGACCGTCTCCCGCGCAACGCGGGCGTAATCGACATTGGCCCTGGTCGTGATTTCGCCCGACATCACGATGAGGCCGGTCGACACCAGCGTTTCGGCGGCGACACGCCCTGTAGGGTCTTGCTCTAGAATTGCGTCGAGTACCGCATCGGAAATCTGATCCGCGACCTTGTCCGGATGACCTTCCGACACCGATTCCGACGTGAACAGAAACTCACTCATTGCCACTCCCTCATTGCCCTGCTGCTCATTGCCAAACTGGATACGCGCAGCGGCGCTATTGGCCGCATGGCGCGCCGAATTGCCGCGCCGACCGTGTCGGAAAGGCTTGAATTCTAGCAGTTTCCGGATGTCCGTCGTCGGCGGCCCGACCCGTTGCCAATGCCTTGCCCGGCGATCGAATGAGCGAAAGATGGATGCGCGATGAATATGCGGATCATTCCCTCGACGGCAGCTGCAATCGGGCTGGCAGCGCAACACCTTCGCGCCGGACAGCTCGTCGCCTTCCCGACCGAGACCGTCTACGGCCTGGGCGCCGACGCCGCCAATCCCGATGCGGTGCGCAGGATTTTTGCGGTCAAAGGTCGGCCTGCCGATCATCCCTTGATAGTGCATGTGTCGACCATGCTGCAGGTGGAACATTGGGCACGCGCGATTCCGGACGGCGCGCGCAAACTTGCCGCCGCGTTCTGGCCGGGTCCGCTGACGCTGATCCTTCCCCGCGCCGCGCACGTCAATGACACCGTGACGGGCGGCCAGGACAGCATCGGGCTGCGCATGCCCGCGCATCCCGTCGCGCGCGATCTGCTCGCCGCGTTCGCTGCTGCAGGCGGCAGCGGTATCGCCGCACCATCGGCCAACCGCTTCGGCAAGGTTTCACCCACGACAGCGCAGCATGTCGCCGATGACCTGGGCGACGCCGTGGCGATGATTCTCGATGGAGGCGCCTGCGATGTCGGCATTGAAAGCACCATCGTCGCGTTCACGAGCGGCGAGCCGATGTTGCTGCGCCCTGGCGGCATCGGCTTTGATGCACTCGCCCATGCTCTCGGCACGGCGCCACGCGCATGGGACGCAACCGCGCCGCGTGCCTCCGGAACGCTCGAGTCGCACTACGCGCCGCGAACGCCGGCACGCCGGGTCGTCGCCACCCGGCTCGCGCACGAATGCATGCGCAACGAATCTCCCGTTGCCGTCCTGGCGCGGACCGTCTCCTGTCCTGCCGAATTCACAGGGACGTGGATTGATGCTCCTGTCGACGTGAACCGCTATGCGCACGATCTCTACGCCAATCTGCGCCTGCTCGACCACGCCGGCGCGACAGTAATCCTGGTCGAAGACGTCCCGGGCGATTCGGCATGGGCCGCCGTGCGCGACCGGCTGACGCGCGCGACGAATTGAGCTTTAAGCGACCAGCTTTGTCGCCTGGCAAGCGACGCTAGCACTCACCCGCGAAGACGCGCACGAGAAACGGTGCGATCACCCCGGCCAACGCGTCGGTCGCGCTCTCGAAGTAGTGATTGGTCCCCGGGATCGTTACCATCCGCGAGCAGCGATCGGCTGGCAGGCGCGCGGCGCGCACCTTGCTGCTGTCGCGCACCTCCGGGAAGTCATTCTCGGCAATGATGTCGAGGACGGGTTCGCGCGGCAGTTTCGCATAGTCGACGAGCATGCCGACGGGCACCCACGCTGCGATGGGCAACGCATCGCGACGCGCAAGGTACGCCGCAGCCATGCTGGCACCAACGCTATGCGCAACGATCGCCACCTTCGTCAATCCGCGCCTGTGCAATTCCCGAATGGCAGCTGCGATACGGTCCCCGGCGATTCCGTACAGCGGGCGGTATTGCTCACGGGTTGCGCCCGCTTCCAGCACCGGCATCTGCACCGACAGCGTCGCAAATCCGGCATCCGCCAACTTGGTGCGAAGCGAACCGTTGAGGCCCCAGTCGGGATGCACACCAAGGCCGTGGACGATGAGTACGGCACCCTTGTGTGCCGGGGCGTCGACGTAGATCGCCAGCACCTTCGCACGCTGGGCCGTGCTCAACCACACGACTTCGCCTACGACCACTTGCGGCGCCACTTCTTGTGCCCAGCGATCTTCGCGCGCGTCATCCGGGACCTGCGCCAATACGTGCGCCATTGGCACGACGCACGCAATGGCGAGCAATCGACGACACCAGACGCAAAAGCGACGATTTGACACGTACAGACTCCTGGACCTTAGGATGCCTACGCTAACGGCAATCGCCCGCACCGGCAAGGACTGTGTACAGTTTCTGCTCTACACTCCCTCGCACCGCGCCCGACCGCCCACGTACCTGCCCAATGCTCCGCATCGTCCTGGCTCCCGACTCGTTCAAGGGTTCGCTCAACGCGCCGCAGGTCTGCGCCGCGCTGGCAACCGGGATCAGGCGTGTGTGGCCCGACGCGGAAATCCGGACGCGCCCGATGGCCGACGGCGGCGAAGGGACGCTTGACGCTATGCTGGCGGCGCTCGGCGAGTCGGGCCAGCGGCAGAAGTGCATCGTGCACGGCGCCAGCGGCGTCTCGGCCGTGGCCGAGTACGGACTTCTGGAATCCGGCGAAGGCACAACCGCAGTACTCGAAATCGCGCAGGTCGTTGGCATTACCGACGCCGTCGGCATGGCTGCAAGCGTGGGGGCACGCACGACGCGCGGCGTGGGCGAGCTCATGCACGTGTTGTTGGACCGGGGTGTGCGCCGATTCATGATCGGCCTGGGCGGCAGCAGCACCAACGATGGTGGCGCGGGACTGCTTGCCGCCCTCGGCGTTTCGCTGCGCAATTCGGCCGGTCGCGAGATCGCGATCGGTCCTGAGGGCCTGACGGCGTTGGCCAATGTCGACGCGTCGACGCTGGATCCGCGCCTCGCCGCATGCGCCATCACGATCATGTCTGACGTCAACAATCCGCTGACCGGCGACCAGGGCGCGACTGCCATCTTTGGTCCACAAAAGGGTGTGGCAGCGACGCAAATTCGTGCGTTCGACGATGCAATCAAAGGTTTTGCCGAGCGTGCCGAAGCCGCGCTCGGCCGGCGCGCGCTCGCTTCACCCGGTGCGGGTGCCGCAGGCGGCTTAGGCTTTGCGTTGCAGTTGCTCGGCGGAACGTTTCATTCCGGCGCGCAGGTCGTAGCGGAACTGATCGGGCTCGATGCCGCATTGGCGGATGCCGACTGGGCGATAACCGGCGAGGGCCGCAGCGACGTCCAGACGCTTCTGCGCAAGGCGCCCTTCGTCGTGGCGGAGCGCGCGGCCGCGAATCATGTTCCGGTCACGCTGATTTCGGGCGCCGTCGATGCCGCTGCACTACCTCAATTGGGGCGTCATTTTTCGGGTTGCTTTGGCTTGCCGAATGGGCCGTCGTCGTTGGACGACTGCATCGCAAATGCCGAAGCGTTGCTCGCGGATCGCGCGGAACAGCTCGCGCGTGTCATGAACGCGAGCCGGCCGCTTCAACGCTGACCGCCTTTCACCCGGCACTCGTTCTGCTTTCCCTCCGTGCTCAATCGAATCTGGGTCGCCTTCATCCTCGTCGGCTTTGTCGCAGCGACAGTCCAGTTGCTGCAGGGCGACCTGGACGTCTTCACACGCGTGCTGACGGGGCTGTTCGACACGGCCAAGACTGGCTTCGACATTTCGCTCGGGCTAGTGGGCGTCATGAGCCTGTGGCTGGGAGTGATGAAGATCGGCGAGCGCGGCGGCCTGATCCAGCTGTTCGGGCGGGCCGTCGAACCTTTCTTTCGCCGCATCTTTCCCGACATTCCCCCTGGCCATCCGGCGAGCGGCAGCATCGTGATGAATTTCAGCGCCAACATCCTGGGCCTCGACAACGCGGCGACGCCACTCGGGTTGAAGGCGATGCGTGAGTTGCAGGAAATCAACCCGAAGCCCGACACGGCAAGCAACCCGATGATCATGTTCCTTGTGCTCAACACCGCCGGCATCACGCTGATACCGACCTCGGTCATCGCCATCCGCCAGAGTCTGGCGATCAAGCAGGGGCTGGTGGGCTTCAACGCCGCCGACATCTTCCTGCCGACGCTGCTCGGAACCTTCGTCTCGTTCTGCGCCGGGCTGGTGGCGGTCGCCCTATGGCAGCGCATCAACCTGTTCTGCAGGCCGGTTCTGGTCTTTTTCGCTGGCTTTGCGGCACTGATGGTCGGGCTCTATCTGTGGCTGCGCGGCATGCCATCGCAGCAGATGGCACAGATGATCGGCCTGCTTGGCAGTGGCATCATCGTGTCGATCATCGCGCTCTTCGTTGCGGTCGCCGCGTGGCGCGGCGTCGACGTCTATGCAAGCGACGGGGCCAAGGAAGGATTCGGCGTCGCCGTGCAGATCATTCCCTATCTGATCGCCATGCTGGTGGCCATCTCGGTGTTCCGCACCACGGGTTGCATGGATTACCTGGTCGGAGCTATTCGCGTCGGCGTGGTGGCGCTGGGCCTGAATGACGACTTCGTGCCGGCACTGCCGGTCGGCCTCATGAAGACACTGAGCGGCAGCGGCGCACGCGGTCTCATGGTGGATGTCATGACGACGTACGGCGTTGACTCCTTCCAGGGCAAGGTGGCAGCGATCATCCAGGGTTCGACGGAAACGACCTTCTATGTGCTGGCCGTCTATTTCGGCAGCGTGAACATCACCAAGACCCGCTATGCGTTGGCCGGCGGCCTGATTGCCGACGCCGTCGGACTGGTCGGAGCCATCCTGATCGCATACGCTTTCTACCACTAGCGCGCCGCACGATCGCCATTGACGCAAATCAACGAGTTCACATTTCCGGCCTCAATTGTGCCGAAAAATGAATATCAACCCTGAAAACATGGGAAATTGCGGGTTCACACCGGAAGGGAGATGAATCATGAGTGATTTGATTGTGGCCAAGATTGAAGCCAATCCCAAATATCACGAGCTGCGCCACAAGCGGAACGTCTTCGGTTGGACGCTGACGGCGCTGATGCTGGTGGTGTACTTCGGGTACATCGCCCTGATCGCTTTCAACAAACCATTCCTTGCCCAACCGATCGGAAACGGCGTTACCACCGTCGGCATTCCGCTCGGACTGGCGGTGATCATCTTCACGATTGTCATCACCGGCATCTATGTGCGCCGCGCGAATGGCGAGTTCGACACCTTGACGGCGGAGATTCTCGACGAGGCCTCCAAATGAGCGCCGCACTTCGGGCGCTCGTGGGTGTCGCCACAATCCTTCTCGCTGGCACGGTAATCGCTGCCGGCGGCGACCTGGGCCAGGTGGACAAGCAGCCCACGAATTGGATTGCCATCAGCATGTTTGCCGTGTTCGTGGCTGGAACGCTGTTCATCACCAAGTGGGCCGCCGCCAAGACCAAATCCGCCGCCGATTTCTACACGGCCGGGGGCGGGATCACCGGATTCCAGAATGGCTTGGCGATCGCCGGCGATTACATGTCGGCCGCGTCTTTCCTCGGGATCTCGGCGGCCGTGATGGCTACCGGATACGATGGCCTGATTTATTCCATCGGGTTCCTTGTCGGTTGGCCCATCATTACGTTCCTGATGGCCGAACGCCTGCGCAACCTGGGCAAGTTCACGTTCGCCGATGTGGCCGGCTATCGCTTTGCGCAGACACCGATCCGGGTGTTCGCGGCATCGGGAACGCTGGTGGTCGTCGCGTTCTATCTGATCGCCCAGATGGTGGGTGCCGGTGCGCTGATCAAGCTGCTGTTTGGCCTGGAGTACTGGATGGCCGTCGTCATCGTCGGCGGACTGATGATGGTGTATGTGCTTTTCGGCGGAATGACCGCCACCACGTGGGTGCAAATCATCAAGGCCATGATGCTGCTGGCGGGAGTCACGTTCATGGCGATCATGGTGCTGTACCAATTCAGCTTCAGCCCCGAGGCACTGTTTGCCAAGGGCGTCGAAGTGAAGACCCAGATCGCCGCGAATGCCGGCAAGGACGCCACCGAGGCGGCAAAGATCGGACTCTCGATCATGGGGCCGGGTGGATTCATCAAGGATCCGATCTCCGCCATTTCCTTCGGCATGGCGCTGATGTTCGGGACCGCCGGCCTGCCCCACATCCTGATGCGCTTTTTCACCGTGCCCGATGCCAAGCAGGC
>JBDTPJ010000056.1:0-23688 GCA_039932755.1 Betaproteobacteria bacterium | reverse complement strand
TTGAGCACCCCGTAGAGGACGACGATTGCCATGATCAAGACCAGCATTCCTACGAGTGCGCGTTCCATATGGTACGACGCGAGCCGATTCGCGGTGTAGCTCGCCACGATCAGCGCCAGCAGGACCAGGTTGATGGCCCAGTTCGTGGTCTTGGGCACCAGGAAGTGCAACGTGCCGAAACCGGCGAGCTGGTAGATCATGAAGGGCAGGATCGCTACTGCGGGCAGCAGCTCGGAGGGTCCCAGGCTAATGTCGATGGCGCCTGGCGCCGCAGCATGCAGCAGCGTGCTGTGCGCCAGCTGGTAGAACAGCGACGGGATCGCACAAAGGAAGGGCACGGCCGCGAGCAGCTCGAGGACGAGTGATCCGCTCCAGGTGCCGACCCGGGACGCATGATCGGCGCCCGCGCCATCGGACTGCGTACCGATGAAGAGGCCCGCGACAATGGCGGCGGCGCTGGACAGCATGAGCAATTCCACCGTGATGCCGAAGCTCGCCGGCTCGCCGGACTTGATCAACAGCAGCGCCAGGAAACCAGGCGTGTAGAACATCACGCGCACCATCCGTGCCCAGACGCGGGCGTCGCGGTCCGGTGGCAGGATCGGAAGTGATTGTCCATCCGCACCGAGTTGGGGTCTTTCCTTCGACATTGCGAGCTCCGTTGGTTGGTGCGTTGGTTGGTAGATCGCCTGCGGCGACAGGCAAGCTACCACAGGTCACCGCGAATATTCACCTGCCGGGCGAGGCTGCGCAGACTTGCAATCGGCCCCCCGCTATTGTTTACTACATTACGTTACACCCTTCCGACCGTCTGATGACCGTTCCAGGGAGAAGCGCGATGCTGGGAACCCTAGCGCAGATCGATTTCGACCAGCTTCAGCTCTTGTTGCAACGGGGCTGGGCGCGGCGAATCAACGCGGTTCACGTCCATCACACCTGGCGGCCCAGTCACGCACAATGGCAGGGAAGGTGCACCGTGGAGGCGATTCGCCGATACCACGTCATGGAACTGGGCTGGTCCGACATCGCCCAGCACCTGACCATAGGTCGCGACGGTTCGTTGTGGACCGGGCGGAGTCTGGATCAGGCCCCCGCCAGCGTCTCTGGGCACAACGGAACGGACAGGGAAGGTCCGTTCATGATCGAGGTGGTCGGAGACTTCGACGTCGGCCAGGACCGGTTTGAAGGAACGCAGGCGCTATGCGTTCACCGAACCGTGGCGATGATCTGCGCCGCCTTCGGCCTCCAGGTTTCCGATATCCGGTTTCACAACGAATTCAACAGCACCAAGACCTGCCCCGGTACGAGTCTCGATCGGGACGAATTCCGAAGTGAGGTCGGTATCCTGCTGCAAGCGATGACTTCCCCGCTTGCGCCGGCCAGCGACGATGCCCGCGCCTATGCTGCGCAGGTCGCGCTGCCTGGCCGCGATGCATCCGGACGAGCGCTCGAAGCCGGGAACGCCGAGCCTCGTTACGACGCCGCGCAGGCGGCCCGATCCTGGAATGCAAGTATGGTGGCGCGTGGGCTGGGAGAGCGCTGCGCGCCGGAGGAAAGCGAGGTCTTCCGCAGTCATGTAGTCGACCTTTCCGGCGGACAGCTTTCAGACAGGGGCTGTTACACGAACAGCGAAGCCGACCTCGACGAACTGATTGTGCGCATCGATCGTTGGGTGGGCGACCGTGCCGGTTTGCCGGCTCGCATCGTGTTCATCGCGCATGGCGGCCTGGTCGATGAACAGGCGGGATTGGGCATCGCGCTGCGCGACTATCGTTGGTGGCTGGCCAACGATGTCTACCCGATTTTTTTCGTCTGGGAGACGGGGTTTTTCGAAGTGTTCGCGCAGGCCTGGGGGCAGCACCAGTCAGACGCGGGTTCGCGCGCGTTTGTCACCGATCCGCTGGTCGAGTTGATCATGGGCCCAACTTTTGGCCGCCCGACCTGGGACAGGATCAAGAACAGCGCGTTCCTGTCGGCGTCGGAGGTCACGGGTACCGGCGGGCCGGGTGGTGCGGGCGTCTTCGCCCACAAGATTGCGACGTGGTACGCCGACCCCAATCCGCAGGTTGCGAAAGTCGAATTCCATGCCGCAGGACACAGTGCCGGCGCGATTTTCCATTGCCAATTCCTTCCTGCGCTGGAGGCCGCGTTCAAAGGTGTGGCCAAGGTGCCCAAGCCCATGGTTCGAACGCTTGCGTTGCTGGCCCCGGCGGTCCGCACGGACCTCTTCAAGCAAAAACTGTTACCGCGAGTCGGTGGCGCCATTGGCGCATGCGCAATGTTCACGATGGCACGACACAGCGAACGCGTGGACAACGTACTCGGAATCTATCGCAAGTCGCTGCTTTACTTCGTGCGAAACGCCTGCGAGAACCCGACGCATTCCACGCCCATCCTCGGCCTGGAAGAGTCGGTGCGCGACGATGCAGCGCTGGTAAGTTTTTTTGGGCTCGGCGCAGCCGCCGGAAAAGCGGACGTCATTTGGAGCCCGACAGCGACGAACTCTGGCAATGCCGCTTCGACGGCGGTACATCACGGCGACTTCGACAACGATTCGCCGACGATGAACGCAGTCATGCGGCGCATCCTGGACATCACGGACGCGCAGTCGCTGCCATGTACCCACTTGCCGGTCAATGACATCCGCGCGTGCAGCTCTGGGGACCGCCAACTTGATTTTCGGTCGACCCTTGGTTCTTCCGCGAGCGCCCGGCGGGGCGGCGCCCTGACCGCGCTGTGCATCGGCATCGACGCCTACGGCATGCAGTCGTTACAAGGCTGCGTCGCCGATTCGAAGGCGTTCGCGGACGTGCTGACGCAGTGGGGCTTCACGGTGCAGAGCCTGACCGACGAACAGGCCACGCGCCAGGCGATCGAGGCCCGTATCGCCGATATCCTTGCGGCAAGTCAGGAGGGGGACGTGGTAGTGATCCAGTACGCCGGTCACGGCACCCAGCTCCCCGACTTGAGTGGCGATGAAGGCGACGGTTTTGACGAAGCGTGGGTCCCCCATGATTTCAGCGACGGCGAGTTTGTCATCGATGACGATCTGGGGGCGCTGTTTGACCAGTCCCGGAATCAAGGCATCCAACTTGTCGTATTTACCGACTCCTGCCATTCAGGCACCAGCACCCGGTTCATGCCAAGCGCGGGTACGGCGCAAATGGCAGTGCATAGCCGGTACCTGGCCGTGCCACGCGATGTGATCGCCAAGTACAAGCGCAAGCGGGGAGTCGCGGCGCGCGGGGCGCGGCGCGCGGAGCGCGACAGCGTCAGTTGGGAAATTCACTTTGCCGCCTGCCGGGACCAGCAATCAGCGTACGAGCATGACGGACACGGCGACTTCACGCGCGCAACCACCCAAGCACTGGCGGATGCGCTGCGCGTGCCGACATCCTATGCCGGACTGTCGGACGCGATAGCATCTGCCTTCGCCGGCAATGCCGAGCAGACGCCGCAGTTGAGCGCGCCTGCGGATTCGAAGACGCTTGTGCTGTTCTCCGCGGCCCGCGGTCACGTAGTGGCTCAGGATGCGACGACCACCGGCAACCCAGCGATCGATTTCGGCGCGCGAATCGACCAGCTCGCCGCCGCCATCAAGCAATTGAGCAAGAAGATCGACGATCTCTGACCGGGGCAACCGCGCATGGCCATTTCCTTTACCCTGGGCGAGCGTGTCTTCCTCCCGATCAGATTTGCGCCCTATTCGGTCGGCCCTGACGATCCTCGTACGAGGCCCCTGTGGATCTACGCAGTGGATCCGGCCAATGTCGGCCTGCGGCAGCCCATGTTGCGGGTGGATGTTCCGTACGAGCCGCTGAAGCCGGGGCCAGTAGGCGTGCTATTCGCAGTGGAGCATGGCCCGCTGCGCGAGGACCTGCGCAAGCTTCTCGATTGGTCCACGACGCAGGCAGAAGCGTATGCGAGGAAGCCGCTCGACCTCGACTTTCCCACCGTGGCCATCAGCGCAGGACTCGCGCCCACCACGGGCGATCCGCGCTTTGCCGGGCAGATGGCCTATGCGGTATGCCAGCAAATCTACGATGTATTCCGGCGCTCGCTTGGACGCAACCCGTGCTGGGGGCCCTGGGCGGCGGACCGTGTCGGCCGCGGCGATCGGCCTCAACTGCGCATCCTGCCGTGTTCGTTCAACGAAGCAAACGCGTTCTACGATCCGGTCAAGGGCACGCTGGAATTCGGCTACTTCGCCGCTGACCCCACCAATTCTGCCTACGTGTTGCCCGGGGGATTGGTCTTGCTGGCGCTATCGCGCGACATCGTCGCGCATGAATTCACGCATGCACTCCTTGACGGCATGCGCTCGGAGTTCATGCGCGATACGCATCTGGACGTCGGTGCGTTTCATGAGGCCTTCGCCGACCTTGTCGCGTTGTTCCACCATTTCACGCAAGGCGATCTCGTTGAACAGGCCATTGCCGAAGGGCAGGGGGACGTGAACTCAGATCTCCTGTTCAGCCTTGGACGCCAATTCGGCGAGGCCGTCAACGGTCCTGCGGGCGGCGCATTGCGACGAGCGCTTGCGCGCGGGGAGGGTCCCGACAGCGACATCGGGCCCGCGGGCCTCTATCGCGCAACCACGCCGCGCGAGGAACACGAGCGCGGTTCGATCCTGGTTGCTGCCGTATTCGAGGCGTACATCCGGGTCTACCGGCGCCACACCAAAAAGCTGTTTCGCGTCATCCGCATGGGCCGGCCCCGTGACGCGGCCGACCTGTCCACGGAGGCCGTGCAACTTCTCGCCGCCTCGGCACAGAGGGTCGCCGAACATTTCCTGCGAATCTGCATTCGCGCGATCGACTATTGTCCGCCGATTGACATTCAATTCGGATCGTATCTGCGGGCCCTGATCACGGCCGATATGGACGCGGTGCCTGCCGACCCTATGGGCTATCGCGACGCGTTCATCAAGGCGTTCCGACGACGCGATATTGCCATTCGGCATGTCCGCGATTTGAGCGAGGATTCGCTGCAATGGCGGCCGCCGGATCTTGCGGAAACGTGCATTCCCGAACTGGCTTTCGGGCGGCTGCGATTCAGCGATAACGGAATCAACCAGCCGACCCGGGCCGAGCTCGAACGGCGGGCCAACGCACTGGGCAATTTCATCGTCGGCGACCCGGCCCGCCTACGCTCGTTTGGACTGCGCGCGCCGGGTGGACCGTACCAGGCCATTGAGATCCAATCCATTCGCTTTGCCCACCGGATCGGTCCGGATGGCATTCCGCGCAACGAGCTGATATGCGAAGTCACCCAGGCCCGGCGCGCGCGCGGCAACACATTCCTCGGGGGATCGACGGTGATCGTTGGCATGGACGGAAACATCCGGTATCTCATCCGGCGGCGGGTGGACGACGTCCGGAGAAGGCGAGAGGAGGCTCGTCATGCCGGCGCCGCGGGTGCAGCGCCGCTCGATTTTCGCCGGATTCATCGCGCGCGCAACAACAAAATGCAACCCGCATCATAGGGACACGTGGTGATTTTCGCGTTCGCTGCCGCGCGACCCGGCGGCGCAGGTCGGAAACAGGAGATGCCATGAGTGACCTCATTGTCTGTACGCCCAAGCGGCTGCCGCAAGAACTGCGCGTTGCGGCGGCGCAGCGCTCGCTCGCGATCAATCCCGCGAACCAGCCACTGCCCGCGATTGCCGCGCGTGCGCTTGGGTCGGGTGACGAGCGCGGCCGCGAGCGCCTTTCGCTGCTGGTCGGGGCGCGCTGGCCGAGTAGTGGCGTCAAGCTGACCGTGGGATTCGTGGATGCGCCGCCGGCCGACCTTCGGACGCGCATCATTTTGCACATGAATGCGTGGGGAAAGTCCGCCAACGTCGCGTTCGTTGCGTCCGCATCCGACCCCAAGATCCGGATTGCCCGGCACGACCACCCCGCGGAAATGTCAGGCTATTGGTCCTACGTCGGCACGCAGATTCTGAGCATTCCCGACGACCAGCCTACGATGAACCTCCAGGCGTTCACGATGGACACGCCGGAATCCGAGTTCCGCCGCGTCGTGCGCCACGAAACGGGACACACGCTGGGGTTTCCGCACGAGCACATGCGCCGCCAGTTGGTGGCGAAGATCGACCCGGACAAGGCGATTGCCTATTTCGGGCTCACGCAGGGGTGGACGCCCGACGAAGTGCGGGAACAGGTACTCACCGCACTCGAGGATTCCTCGCTACTCGCGACGGCGCATGCCGATACGCATTCGATCATGTGCTATCAGATTCCCGGAAGCCTGACCAGGAATGGCAAGCCGATCATCGGCGGGAAGGACATCGACAAGAGGGACTATGCGTTCGCCGCGTCGTGCTATCCCAAGCCTTCGCACTGAAGCGGCCTGCGCACAGTAAACGGAACTACTTGCCGGTCGCAGGCACGGACGCGAACTGGCGGAACCATTCGAGCGCCGCACGCAGCGGTGCGGGGTCCACATCGTGCCCACCCTGCGTGACTTCTAGGCGGATATTCTTGAATCCAGCGCGCTTCAGGTCGGTGATAACGTCCTGGTGATCCGCCGGTGTGGACACCTGGTCGGCGTTACCAGCCTGCACGAATACCGGAATGCGTTTGAAGGCGGAATTCAGCACGTTGAACTGCGTTGCTGCGGCGACCAGTGTTTCCTGGTTGATGCCGGCGACGTAGATTCCGATGATTGTGCGGCCCTGGCCTGCAAACGCCGCCGCAAGCCAGCCAGAGTACTTGGCACCGCCAGAAAATCCGCCGAAGGCCAGGGGCGCCTTGCCTGCCCCCGGCCATTGCTTGGCCAGGACGGCAAGCGCCGCGGTATTGAGCGCCAGGCGCATCGGCACGTCGTCCTGCTCGACACTGATGGGCGTCGCAGGATCGACCGCCACCACGATCCAGCCAGCATCGACGGCTGTTTGCGCGTACGCGGCGAGCAGGCGGCGACTCGAATTGTATTCGGGATCGGACGTCGCACTGATGACCAGGATCGGCCATTCATGGGCCATGTCGATGTTCGCCGGGGCGCCGATGGTGATCAGGGCATGGGTGAGGGGAGAGAGCTTGCCTCGCCCCGCCATGGTCCTCAGTACGATGGGCAGTTCGATCTTGAATTCGCTCACGCCACCCGGCTTGAGCCCCTCGGCCGCGAGCGACGTCGTGGTGAAGAACGTGGCCAGAAACAGCAGGAGAAGGCGAGATTGCACCATTGCAAGGCAGCGCGCGACAAAGGAAAGTTTCATGGGCAGTCGGCGCCGTATTGGCGCAGCGGAGATTTGAAGAGGAATTGTGGCGCCCGCAAGCATCGGGAAACCAACGCCAGGATCACCAATGATTATGGCAGACCCAATGGCGCGCGGGCACGTTTTGCTAATCCTGGGCGTGGCTGGCAGATCGGCCAGCCACGGCGTTCCGATCTGCAACCACCATGTCGCATGATGACCAATCCCTTCTGCTGCGCCGTTCCGCGCGAGGGGGAAGAGCCCGTCCTTTCGGCAAGCACAAGGGTTATGGCTTGGCGGTGATGTGCGAGCTGCTTGAGGGTGCGCTTGCGGGAGAATGGACCGCACAGCCGGGAAACCAGTGCGGTGGCATCATCGTCAGCGTGGGGCCGTGACCGGCGAACGCGCGAACCGGCTCCGGCAAACTACCTGCGGATTCCACCCCCTTTGTGCCAGTCCCCGTTTGTCGGCAGAATAGCTGTCCGCCACGTCCGGCGACTACTCCAGGAGACATCAAGATGAGATTTCCAGTCAAGTTGGCCGCGGGCCTCCTGGTTCTCGCGCTCGCGAACGGCACATTTGCGCAGGACACCAAGCTGCGCCTCATCACCTGGGCGGATTACGTGCCGGCGGATGTCATTGCACAATTCAAGAAGGAAACCGGCATCGACGTCGAGGTCACGCTTTCGAACAACGAGGAAATGATTTCCAAGCTGCGCGCAACGGGAGGCGCAGGCTACGACCTCGCGCAACCGTCCCAGGATCGCATCGTCGGGCCGCAGCAGGAATTCGGCATCTACAAGCCGATGGACATGACCAAGATCAAGACCGAACTCTTTATTCCGTCGATGCTCGACGCAACCAAGAAGAATACGACGCTCAAGGGTCAGGTTTACGGATTGCCGCATATCTGGGGCACTGATGGACTCGTGGTCAACACCAAGCTCGCGCAAATGTCCGACTACCCGGACCTGTGCAAGGCAGAGTACAAGGGCAAGACCAGCATGCGTCTCAAGCGGCCGGCGTTGCTCGCATTTGCATTCGCCGCCGGAAAGGACCCGTTCGCGCTCTACGGCGACCCCAAGGCCTATGCGGCGCTGATGGACGAGGTCGGCAAGACGCTTGCTGCCTGCAAGGGCAATATCAAGTTCTTCTGGGACAACAAGGACCAGCTCCTGAACGGCATGCGTGCCGGGGAAATCGTCGGCGCCATGATGTGGGACACGGGCGGCTGGAAACTGAATGGAGAGAACGCGGAAATCCAGTACATCGCACCGAAATCCGGCGCGCTCGGCTGGATCGACACTTTCGCGCTGCCCGCCAAAGGCCGCAATGACGCCGCCGCTTATGCGTGGATCAATTTCAACATGCGTCCGGAGATTGCCGCCAAGGTCGCGGGTTCGGCCGGCAATTTCACGGGCTCCAAGGGCGCCGATCAATTGATGGATGCGAAGCTCAAAGCCCAGTTCGCGAAGAGCTTTCCGGAAGCGGCAATGAAGAACGTCAGGTGGTATCCGGCCGTTCCTCCAGGCATCGAAGACATCGAAGGCAAGGTCCTCGACCGCGTCAAGGCGGCGAACTAGCGGGTGCTGCGACCAAAGCGTCCAAGCTTCACATTCCCACCATGAACAAGGCGGCGGCGTGCCGTAGTGCGCCGCCGCATTTTCCTGGACGGCGAGACTGCCACAAGCCGCATGCAGCAAGACCTCGAAGTCGACGGCGTCACGAAGCGTTACGGCTCGCACACGGCGGTCGACGCACTGTCGCTTGCCGTGCCGCACGGCAGCTTTTTTTCCATTCTCGGGCCGTCGGGCTGCGGCAAGACGACGCTGCTGCGAATCATTGCCGGGTTCATAGCGCCGGATGACGGGGATATCCGCATCGGCGGCCGCTCGATGCGGGCGGTACCACCCAACCGTCGCCCGGTGAACATGGTATTCCAGCACCTGGCACTTTTTCCGATGATGACAGTCGGCGAAAACGTGGGTTATGGCCTCACGCGCCGCGGCGCGGCGCGCTTGGAGATTGCGAGCCGGGTCGACGCGATGCTGAAGCGCGTTGGCCTGCCCGGCGCGCAGGACAAGCGCGTCGACCAGCTCTCGGGCGGACAGAAGCAGCGCGTCGCGATTGCGCGCTGCCTAGTGCTCGAGCCCACGCTTTTGCTTCTCGACGAACCGCTGGGCGCGCTGGACCTCAAGTTGCGCGAGCACATGAAGATCGAATTGAAGCAGTTGCAGGCCGAATTCGGAACGACCTTCGTCTACATCACCCACGACCAATCCGAGGCACTGGTGCTCTCCGACCGCGTCGCAGTGATGAATGCGGGCCGTTTCGAGCAGGTGGGCACGCCGCAGGAACTCTACTATCAGCCGCAATCGGCGTTCGTCGCCGGGTTTGTCGGCGCCAACAATCGTGTGGTCGGGACTGTAACCCGGATCGACGGCGACATCGTGACGCTGGCCACGGCGGAGGGACTCGCCGTGCGTGCGCGAGCAATTGGCGCGATCGTTGCCGGTGACCGGGTCGAGACGTACGTGCGTCCTGAAGTCGTTGCGATCGCGCGCGATGCAAGCGAGCTTGCGCTCGGCACCCAGCGCTTCTGTGGACGAGTCCAAAGCCTGCTGTTCGACGGCGCCAACTCCGCCGTGCTCGTGCGCGAGGCGACGACACGCGCCGAGGTCCGAATCGCATTGCCGCAGACGGGACGCTTCGCCGATCTCGAGGTCGACGAAACCATCGCCTTCGGCTTTGACGCGCAGCGCGCGGTCTGCTTTCCGGCAGTCAAGCATGCGGGCTGAGACTGGCGCCAGGCTGGACGCGCCACGGGCCAGGCTTGCGCTGCTTCTGCTACTGGCACCGGCGGTGGTATGGCTCGCGGGTCTCATCGTGCTGCCGCACCTCGAGCTGGCGGTCCTTTCGTTGCGCGCTCGCGTGACGCCGGGCGTATACGAGTTCAGCTTCAATCAATACCGGACGTTTGTGGACGAGCCCTTGTACTGGCATACGTTCGTGCGCACCGCCGGAATTTCCATTCTCGCCACGGCCTCTACGCTGCTGATCGCATTTCCCGCGGCCTGGTACATCGCAAAAATTGTACGTGGCCGTGCGCAGTCCGTGTTGCTGGTGCTATGCCTGATTCCATTCTGGGTCAGCGAGACCGTCCGTACGCTGGGCTGGATGATCCTGTTGCGCGAGTCGGGCGTGTTGCCGCGGCTGCTGGTCGATCTCGGGATCACGGCAGTGCCGGTCGAGATGCTGTATCACGACGCCACGATTCTCGTCGGTCTCGTCTATACGTCGATGCTCTTCATGGTAGTCCCGCTGGTGAGCGCGCTGGAGAGCCTCGATGATTCGCTGATCGAAGCGGCCTACGACCTGGGTGGCAATGGCTGGTCCATCCTGTGGAACATCGTCGTTCCGCATGCGGCGCCCGGCATTGTCGCGGGCTCGATCGTCGTGTTCATGCTCACGATTGGCAACTACCTGACGCCGACCCTGCTCGGCGGAAAGAATTCGCTGTGGTTCACCGAGCAGATCTATACGCAGTTCATTACGCGTTTTAATTGGGAGCAGGGCGCGGCGTTCGGATTCCTGCTGCTGATCCTGTCCACGGCGATCGTCTGGGTTGGGCTCAAGTTGACCAGGCAGAGCTTTGGCGATGTGATGAGGCGTGCGTGATCCCATCATTGCCGCGCTCATCGCTGCAGCGGTACACGACGGCCGGCTTTGTCGCCGCATTTTTCGTATTCCTGTTCGTACCGCTCCTTGTCGTGGCCGTGTTCGCGTTCAACAACGCGAACTATCCGGCACCACCCTGGCGCGGCTTCACGCTCGACTGGTTCTTCGGCGGTGGCGCGCGCGTCGGCTTGTTCGCGGATGTGCCACTCCTCAAAAGTGTCTGGACAAGCGTGGTTGTCGCGGCATGGGTCACATTGCTTTCGGTAGCGGTCGGAACGGCGAATGCGTTTCTGCTCGAACGCGCGCAGTTTCGCGGCAAGTCGGCGCTGTCGCTGCTGATGCTGGCGCCGCTCGTCATTCCCGGCGTGATCCTGGGCATTTCGATCCTGGCGTTCGCCAGCCGGCTCGCGCAATTCGCCGGCGACATGTGGGACGTCGAGCTCGACTTCCTGCGGCCGGGATTGCCGTTGGTCGTGGCAGGACAATTTGCCTACATCGTGTCGATTGCGACGCTCACCATCGCGGCGCGGCTCAAGCGCTTCGATGTCACGCTCGAGGAAGCCGCGTTCAACCTGGGCGCATCGCGTTCGGGTGCGTTCTGGACGGTGACTCTGCCCTATCTCAAGCCGGCGCTTATCGGCGCGGCGGCGATCTCATTCCTGATGTCGTTCGAGAATTTCAATACGACGCTGATGCTGGTTGGCTCCGATCCGCCGCTGACGGTCATGATGTATGGGCGTATGCGGGAGGGAGCGAGTCCGGTGCTGAACGCCGTCAGCCTGTTCCTGATGGTCGCATCCGCATTGATTGCGCTGGTCCTGTTGCGGCGCCCGCGTGCGAGTGGAGCGTGATTTTCTGGCGGCATAGTGCATCTATACTGGTACCCAGGGCGCCGCCCCGGCTAGTCCTGCCAGACAAAGGCAAAACATGGCGCAATCCGATGTGTCACTCATTACGAGCTGGCACGCGCACGTCTATTTCGATGCCGCGCGCCGCGATGCTGCATGGAGTCTGCGCGAAGCCGTCGTCGCGCACTTTGGCGACATCGTGGAGATGGGCCGATTTCACGAGCGCCCCGTCGGGCCGCATCCGTTGTGGAGCTACCAGATTGCCTTCATGCCGACGCAGTTTGCGCCCGTTGTCGCTTGGCTGAGTCTTAACCACGAGGCGCTCGACGTGCTCATCCATCCCAATACCGACGATGAATTGCGAGACCACCGCGACTACGCGCTCTGGCTCGGTCGGTCCCATGCGCTGGACTTGAGCGTTGTGGGGGGCTGATCGGTCAGGACATTGGCGGCATTGGAGTGAATGCCGTAGAACTTGTCGCGGCGCACCCCGACCCCTTGATCAAAGGCCGAGTGCCCTTTCGATGCGGCGATCCGGAATCACCCAGATCAGCGCGACCGCGACAAATATGGCCTGCGCAATCCATGGCTGCCACGTGGTTGCAATGATGGCGATGAGGTACAGGATGGGTGAAAGCTTGCCTTTGCGGTCGCGGCCCACGGCGCGATGCAGCAGCGAATCGGGCCCTTCGGAGGCAATCAGCGCCCGCTGGACTAGCCAAAATGCAATGGCCGCCGCGAGAAGGATGGTCCCGTAGAGCGCAGTGGGTGTTGCGGCAAAGTGATTTTCGCCCATCCACCCGGTCGCAAACGGTAGCAACGACAACCAGAACAGCAGATGCAGGTTGGCCCAAAGCACCGTTCCGGAGACTTTCTTGGCAGCGTGCAGCATGTGGTGGTGGTTGTTCCAATAGATGCCCACGTACACAAAGCTCAACACGTAGCTCAGGAACACCGGGGCCATCGGAATGAGTGCCTCCATGGTCGGGTCATGAGGAACCTTCATTTCCAGCACCATGATGGTGATGATGATGGCGAGTACCCCGTCGCTGAATGCCTCGAGTCGGCTTGTGCCCATGGGCTCTCCAAGAAAAAACGGCCAGGCTCAAGCGAGCCCGGCTCCATTTTAGGGGAAGTCCATGCCAGGCATCGAGACGACGCCTGAACCTTCGAATCAGTGTTTTGCGCGTGCTGGAATTTTCGCTGTTGCGGGCAAACTTGTCGCTGCGTACGAATTCTTGGCTACGGGAGAACTCGCGGCAACGACCGGGGGAATTGGACGTTCGCCGGCTTCCTGGCACGTGCTGTCAGGGGGCTCGCCCGACTTGGCGCCGGAAGCGGGCGCTTTCGATGGCGCTTGTCGCCTTGCGATGAGCGACTTGAGGCAGAGCGTGTGTGCGTCGTCGGCGTTGGCGGCCTGCGCTTTGTCCAGAGCTATTCTGGCTTCCGCCAGGCGCCCTGCGCGAACGTCCAGCAATCCGATCTGAACCATGCTGGGCAAATCCTGGTCGTTGACGGCCACCGCCTGACCGAACGCGTGACGCGCCTCTTCCGGCAAATTCAGTTCCACGTCCAGCAACCCCAGGTTGCGCCAGTACAGCGCGTTCTCGGGCGCAAAGGCAACCGCCTTGCTGGCCGCCGCGTAAGCGTCATCGTATTGCCGTAACTTCTCGTAACCGATGCCGAGTTCGTTCCAAGCCGCGGCGTTCACCGGTTCCTTCCGGGTCCATTCACTCGCAAGGAGCACATGCACATTCCAGTTGCCTGCCGATCGCAATGACTCGATCTTGTTGACAAGCGTTTGCAGCGTCTTCGCTTCCGCTTCTTTTGCAGCAGCCTTGGCGGTTGTCTTGGCTGCATCGGAACGCAACGCCGGCGTCAGCGGGGCAGCAGGAAGTCCTGCCGAGGCGACACCTTTTGCAGCGTTCGAAGCGTCGCTGCCCAGAACGTAAAACGCGACGACGCCAAACAGGAGTACGGCGCAGGCACTACCTGTTATCGCGACAACGCGACGGTCGAATTTGTGGCGTCCGCGCTTGATAGTTGACTTGGCCAGCGACTCCTGGCTCGCTGCAATTGCCTCGGATTGACGTTTTTCGTCTTTGCCGTCGGACCGTGCAGTGGACTCGCGGGCTCGCTGTTCACGTTCGCGCAGGCGCAACGCCGTTGCGCGAGCGCTCAGATAGACCGCGATGGCCGCTACGCGATCGTCCTTGGACTTGGCCAGCGCTCGATCCCAGAGAAACTGGTCAAGCCGACCCTTCTCGAATTCGACGGTGGCGGCTGTCAGATATCGATCGCTGCTTGGCGATTCCGATCCTGGCGCAATGTCTGCGACGGCCGCGGGCGCCGGTTCGGACTCGACGATGGCCATGTCCGGGCCAGAGGCGTCATTCTTGGGTTCGAGGGGAATAAGGTCCAGCAAGTTATGGCTCCGCTGACATTTCAATGCTGCCTATAAAGCAAAGTTGATACCACTCGCAATCGCAAGACATCTCGTGGACTACAAATATGACGCGTTGCGCTCTGGTGGTTGGCACGCGTTGTGCTGCCTCCTTCTGCAGTTGGGCCTGGTCCCTGGAGCGTTCGAGCGTGGAATCTTCGCAAACCCTGTCGCCGTTCGAAATCGAAAGCACGCGGCCACTGTCCGGTGCCCCGGCTTCCGCAGGCGCGTCTTCGCGCCATGCCGCTTCGCCAAACAATGTCATCGATGCGCAAAAGCAGATTTGCGTATCGATTGCGCTGCTCATACGTGACAGTCCCCCTGAACGCAGCCACCTGGATGCATTCATGGTTTTGGAACGGCAGGCGCAACAGGTGGGCAACCGGCTGCTGACGCAGTACGTTGAGGGGGATGCGCAGATCCGACTCATGCAATGGACGGCCTGGCAATCCGCCTATCACTTGAGCCGTTGGCTGATCCAGGCCTGTCAGCACTTCCTGCCGCAGATCCGTACGCTCGCTGAAGAACAGTGGTTCGAACTCGAGCATGGTCTGCTGGTAAAGCTGTTCCACCATCGCAAGGTCGAATTCCTGCTGCGCTTCCTCCGCTACAAGAGGCGCAGCGACGACCAATGGCGGCAGTTGCACGTGCAGTACCGGTCTGCGCGCGAACGCGATCTCAGGAATACGCTTGAAGAAATGCAGCAGACCGAAGTGGGGCGCGACGTCGTTCGTCGACGTGCAGGTCCGCTTGAACAGCAGTATCTGCAGATCCTGCTGCTGGAAGCGATGAATTGCGGCCGATTCTCACCAAGGGAAGCGCTGTGGGCGCACCGTTGGTTTGCACGCTGGTGCAGCGGGTCGGAATTGCAACTCGAGCATTGCGACGGCAGTGCCGCCGACGCACACAAGGGATTCGTCGTCGATCTGTCCGGATCGGAAGGGTTGTCACGAGGACCGGCGACGGGGCCCGATTTCATTCATTTTGATTCATCGCCGTTGCGTGCGTTGATCGAGGGGGAAATGACCTCATTGGGGGATGTCGCTGCGCTTCCGCTGCCTGTGACGCCGGCAGTGCGCGCCGGGCAGCTGGCCCTTTTACGCAAGCTCAGGATCCTCTTCGCGCCGCATGCCATGGAGATCGCACGCCGTACGGAACGACACCCGGTGGCCATGGCCGTCCAGACCATCGCAGGCTTCTCCGGCATTGTCGAGGCATTGCGGAAAAGCGGGTTAAGGAACTATGGCAGTGCCGCCATGTCATTGCCCGCCGGGAGCGTAGGCACGGACGCATCGATTTCGGAGGCGCCATCCCTGTTGATCACACCCGCCGATGCCGAAGAAGGGCAGGCAGACTCCGCGCTCCACGACGAAAGCGACGACATTGCGCAGAATTGGCAAGTCAAGGATCGCAGTGATTCCGGTTGTCGCATGCGCGGGCAGATCGGGGACATGAACCGGGTGATTCCCGGTTCGCTGATCGCGATTCGCGACGATTCGACGTCGCCCTGGACCGTTGCCGTGGTGCGCTGGTTCAGGCGGCTCATGGTGGATCATGTCGAGATCGGCGTGGAATATCTGGGACGCTCCCCGCGCTTCGTCAAGATGGTGGCCGGTGGCCGCATGGACTTTGCCGTGGATGAGATCCTCGATTCGTCGTCACGCTGCTTTGCAGCGCTCTATTTGCCGCCCAGTGATGGACACCCGACGATGCCGATCAAAACGCTCCTGCTTCCGGCAGGCGAGTTCAAGGCGGGTGGCGAGGTGATGTTGCTGTCGTCGACCGCAACCTATCGGATGCGCCTGAATGAGCCGATCCAGCAGCAATACGAATTCGTGCTGACTTCCTTCGGGGTAATCGGCCAGCCGGCGCCCCTGGCTGCTGCCATGCAGTAGGCAGCGGCGCTCCGCGCCCCGAGGTTTCATGCCAGTGACTGGGTGTCGCCGTCGACCGGCAAGGCGTGTCCCGAGATGTTGGACCCGCGAGGCGACGCCAGGAACACGATCGCGTTGGCGATGTCGTCGGCGCTGACCATGCGCCGCAGCGACACTTTGGCCAGCGCTTCGTCGCGCGCGACTTCCGGTGCCACGCCACGCGCCGCCGCCCGATGCGCAAATACAGCGTCGATGCGTGGGCCCGCGACCGAACCGGGGCAGATCGCGTTGACGCGAATGCCAAACGAACCGAGTTCAATGGACAGCGATTTGGTCAATCCGATCACGCCCCATTTCGCGGCCGCGTACGGTGTGCGCAGCGGAAAGCCGAAGCGGCCGGCTGCGGACGAGAGATTGGCGATGCTCGCATTGGTGCTCGCCTTGAGGAGCGGGATTGCGCGCTGCGCGCACAGGAACTGCCCGGTCAGGTTGACGGCAAGCGTGCGCTCCCAATCGGCAATCGAGATGTCCTCGCATGCCGCCGTGGGGCCGGCGATGCCGGCATTGTTGACCAGCGCGTCGAGTCCTCCGAGCGTGGTGACTGAGGCGTCGAACAGGCGCGCCACGGCGCCCGGATCGGCGACATCGCATGGCGCCTGGTGCAATCCAGGATCGCTGGCGGCAACCGCGGCGAGCGCCTTGCGATCCACGTCGCAGATGAAAACGCGCGCCCCTTCGCCCGCAAATGCGCGGGCGGTTGCCAGGCCGATGCCCGAAGCCCCGGCGGTAACGAGTACGCGCAATCCGCGAATCTGCAAGTCCATGGCAAGTGCGTTTCAAGTTGGCGCCGGGCGAAGGCGCGGTTCGGGATGGACACCGGGTCGACGTTTGGATTATAACTGTGACAGCCCATGGGCATCGTTCGATGGGTCTGCATGAGGGCCGACACGAGTCCCCAGCCCATTGTCCAATCAACACCAAGGAGGAGTCATGGATCGATCGCCGGTCAGCCGTCGTCGTCGCGAGGTTTTGAAGGGGGTAGGCGCTGCAACCGCGCTCGGCACATTGGGATTTCCCGCCATTGTCAGGAGTCAGTCCGACGCCATCCGCTTCGGGCACCTGACGCCACGCACAGGGTTTTTGGGACCTCTCGGCGAGTACGCCGTGATGGGTGTGAATCTGGCCGTGGACGAGCTCAATGCCGCCGGCGGCATCATGGGGCGCAAGATCGAGCTGATCGCTGAGGACAGCGTCAATCCTCAGACTGCGTCGACCAAGGCCGAGCGTCTTATCGAGCGCGACAAGGTGGTCGTGATCATCGGCGAGATCAGCTCGGCGTCGGGACTTGCGATCGCGCAGGTGGCGCAGCGCAACCGCACGCTATTTTTCAATACCGGATGCAACTCCGACGAGCTGCGCGGCAAGTCCTGCAATCGCTACATGTTCCATACCGAGGCCGCCAACAGCATGTACGTCGGCGCCGAAGGACAGGCTCTGCTGCGTGACGGCATGGTCAAGGGCAAGAAGTGGTACAGCCTGACCGCGGACTACGCGTTTGGGCACGACCTTCTCAAGGTGGCCAAACGATTCATGACGGCTAACGGCGGAACGTTTGCCGCCGACGAGCTGGTGCCCACGGACGCGGCCGATTTTTCACCCTACCTGCTCAAGATTCGCAATGCCAAGCCGGATCTCGTGATTTCCAACCTGGCCGGTGCGCAGATCGGCAATTTCATGAAGCAGTACCTGGAATTCGGTCTGCCGTTTCCGGTCGCGGGCTTTGGCTTCGATACGGCGATCGCGTGGGGCGTGGGCAAAGGCAACGTCACTGGTACCTGGCCTCTGGTGTGGGACTCGCAGGTAAAGACTCCAGCAGCGCAGCGTTTTACCGACGCGTTCACCAAGAAATACGGCAAGCCACCGGAAAACCAGGCCTGGGGCGATTACCTGTCCACGAAGCACGTCGCGCAGGCGATGAACGAACTGAAGACGACCGACTCGACGAAGATCGTCGAGCATCTGGAAAAAGGCGCCAAGTTCGACGTCCTGAAGACGCGGGAAGGTTACTACCGCAACTGGGACCACCAGCTGATGCAGGAGATGTACACCATCACCTTCAAGCCGGCCGCGGAGGTCAAGGACAAATGGGACCTGTTCAACTTGTCGGCGCCAGTCCCGGTCGCCAACCAGAGTCTCGAGCTGCTGGCGCCGACGCGCGAAGAAAACAACTGCACGATGCCGACCTGATCCTGAGTCCGCCGCGCGCACAGGCAGAACGCGCGCGGCGGTTGTGATCATGTTCATCGAGATCCTCGAGCAGGTTCTGAACGGCCTGCTGGCCGGCGCGTACTATTTGCTCATTGCGCTCGGCCTGACGCTCATCTTTTCGCTGGGTGGCCTGGTCAACCTGGCCCATGGCGCGTTCTACGCCTTCGGCGCGTATTTCGCGGTCAAGCTCGCCGACACGGTCGGTTTCGGCGGCGCACTCATCCTTTCGCCCATCGCCGTGGCAATGATCGGCCTCATCGTCGAGCGATTTCTATTCCGGCGTTTCTACCGCGAAGATCCGGCGCTGGGCCTGCTCCTGACATTCGGCTTGGCGATGGTTGCCGAACAGTCGCTGCGCTGGATATTTGGTGCGGCGCCCATTCCGTTCTCGATTCCGCCGGTCCTCAAGGGTCAGGTGCTCATCGGGGACTTCATCTATTCCAAATACCGACTCCTGATGCTGGTCGTGGCCGCCGCGGCGGTGGGGGGCCTTTGGGTCCTGCTGCGGCGCACGCCGTTCGGCCGGGTGGTGCGCGCGGGTGTGCAAAACCCCGACATGGTCGCGGCGCTCGGCATTTCGCTCAAACCCTACATGGCGAGCGTCGTGGCGCTTGCGGTGGCGCTCGCAGCACTTGCCGGGGTTTTGCTGGCGCCGATTTCCGGCGTGCATCCGGCGATGGGTGCCGACATCCTGACCGCGTCCTTCGTCGTTGTTGTCATCGGCGGGTTGGGTTCGTTCTGGGGCGTCGTCTGGGCGGCGCTCATCGTTGGCGTGGTGCGCGGCCTCACGATCTATTTCTTCCCGCCCGCGGCCGAGGCTTCGATGTATCTGCTGATGTTGCTGGTGCTCCTGTTCCGGCCGCGCGGCCTGTTCGGCGAGCGCATCGCGCGCTTCGAATGAGTCATTTGCGGAGTTTTTTGCGCTCACCGGTTGTGATGGCCGCGCTGGCGTGCGGCGTGCTGCCGTTCGCGTTGTTGGCGGGCGGGCTGACCATGACCAGCGCCACGGACGTGGTGATTTTTTCCATCGCCTGCATGGCGCTCAACCTGCTGGTCGGCCATACCGGCCTCGTGTCCTTCGGCCATGGTGCGTGGTTCGGGCTGGGCGCCTATGCCGCCGCACTTGCGCAACGCTACTGGTTCGCAGGTTCGGTCGCCTGGCCGGCGTTGTTTGCGCTTGCCTTCCTGCTGGTCGCATCGGTGGTCGTCGGCTTTCTTGTATTGCGCCGGCGTGGCGTTTATTTTTCCCTGTTGACGCTGGCATTTTCGGCGCTGACGTATTCGGTGGCCTTCCGCTGGACCGCATTCACCGGCGGCGAGAACGGATTGGGCGGCGTCAGTCGCGCCATCTGGTTTGGTGTCGATCTCGAGCGTCCGTGGGTGTTCTACGCGCTGGTCACGGCATTCGGCCTGACGGTTGTATACGCGCTGTCCCGGTTTCATGCGTCGCCGATCGGCAGCGTGCTGCTCGCCATCCGCGAAAACGAGCAGCGTGCGCAATTCATAGGCTACGCGGTGCAGCGCTACAAGCAGATCGCCTATGTGATGTCGGCGACGTTGACCGGCCTTGCCGGCGTGCTGTTCGCGTTCCACCACCGGTTCGCTTCCGCCGATCCGACGTCTATCCAATTCTCGGGCGAACTGTTGGCGATGGTGATCATCGGCGGCATGCGGAGTCTGCTCGGCCCGGCTTTGGGCGCGCTCTTCTACATCCTGTTTCGCGAATACCTCTCCATCTGGACGCCGAACTGGCTCCTGTTCTTCGGCTTGCTGTTCGTCGCGTTCATCATTTTTTCCCCCACCGGCCTGGTCGGTGTCTGGCGACGGATTACGGCACCCTTGCGAGCCAAGGTGATCGAAGCAGCCGCCATGGCGGGGCGCACGATCGAAGTGGGAATGGCATTGCCGGCCTTTCTCTGCCGCGACAATCACCACGAAGGGATAATCCTCGATGCGAAGGGATTGGCCAAATCGTTCGGCGGCATTCATGCGGTGGAGGAGGCGAGCATCGCGGTGGCCGATCGGACGCTGCACGCGCTCATTGGGCCTAACGGTGCCGGCAAGACAACCGTCTTCAACCTGATCTCGGGACTCTTCCCGCCGGACCGCGGCAGCGTCACGGTCGATGGCCGCGATGTTACGCGGCAATCGCCGCAACGCATCGTTGCGGCGGGTCTGGCGCGGTCGTTCCAGATCACCAACTTGTTTCCGGCACTCACGATCGAGGAAAACCTGCGACTCGCGGTGCAGGCGGGAGATGTCAGTCACTTTTACGGCTGGACCCGCGCCGGGACGATTGCGCCGGTCGTGACCAAGACGCGGGAGCTCATCCGCTTTCTCGGATTGACCGGCATCGAGCGCGCGGAGGCCGGCGCGTTGTCCTATGGGGGCCAACGCCTGCTCGACATGGGCCTGGCCCTCGCATCCGCGCCACGCGTTCTGCTGCTCGATGAGCCGCTCGCAGGACTCGCCGCTGCCGAACGCGAGCGGGTGGGCAACCTGATCAAGCGACTATCCGAGGGCATGGCGGTGCTCCTGGTCGAGCACGATATCGACCGCGTTTTCGCACTTGCCGATCGCGTGACGGTGATGAACGAAGGTAGAGTGCTCGTCGATGGCACGGCGGAGGACGCGCGCAGCAGCAAGGCGGTGCAGGAAATCTACATCGGCACGGGTACAGCCGTGCTCGCCGCGACGCCGCGCGGCCACGATGGGCGTTCTGGCGCACCGTTACTCACGCTTGATCACGTCGACACGTATTACGGCAAGAGTCACATCCTGCGCGACGTTTCGCTCGTCGCGCATGAGCGCGAAGTTGTCGCGCTGCTGGGCAGGAACGGTGCGGGAAAATCGACGTTGTTGAAGACCGTGATCGGCATAGCTCGCGCGGGCGCCGGACGCATCGCGCTGGGCACGGAGGAATTGCAACAAAGGCCCGCGGCCGAGATCGCCCGCCTGGGTGTGGGATACGTGCCGCAGGGACGCGGCCTTTTCGCCGGCATGAGTGTGCGTGACAACCTGGAACTCGGACGGTTGAAGCGCAGATCGGGCACCGGTGTTGCGTGGAGTGACGAGCGGATCCTCGAATTCTTCCCGCGACTCAAATCGCGTCTTGATACGCCGGCAGATTTCCTTTCGGGCGGCGAACAGCAGATGGTGGCGGTGGCGCGGGCGCTGTCGGGACACGTGCGCGTGCTGCTGCTGGACGAGCCCTTCGAGGGACTGGCACCCGCGGTCGTCGAGGAACTGTTCGAGGCATTCGACAAATTGCGCGCAGAAGTGGCCGTCGTTATTGTCGAGCATAATCTCGACCTGGTGCTGGCACTGGCCGATCGCGCGTACGTGCTGGAGCGCGGCAGCATCGTGCATGAAGGTCCGGCCAAGGCGCTGCGTGAGGATATCGAACTCCGGCGGCGCGTCCTTTGGATGTAGTCTGACCCAAACTTTGCGAAGAAAGCCGAGGCAATGAACAAAACGGTTGCGGTCATTGGCGCCGGCCTGATCGGGCGGGCCTGGGCCATGGTGTTCGCGCGTGCGGGTTGGCAGGTCCGTGTCAACGACAATGCGCAGGCGACGCTCGCTGCGTCGCAATCGTTCATCGCGGAGAGCCTCGAGGAGCAGGCGGGATACGGCCTGGTATCCGATCCATCCGCAGCCATGGCGCGCATTTCGTTCGTCGCAGCGTTGCCCGACGCCGTGGCCGATGTCGGCTGGGTGCAGGAGAACCTGCCGGAGGTGGTCGAGGTCAAGCGCGAAGTGTTCGCGGCCCTGGATCGGCATGCCCCGCACGATGCCGTGCTTGCGAGTTCGACGTCGGCCATACCCGCCTCGCGCTTTACCGAGACGCTGGCGGGACGCGGCCGTTGCCTGGTCGCACATCCGGTCAATCCGCCACACCTCGTCCCGATCGTCGAATTGTGCGGCGCTCCCTGGACGACGCCGGAAACCATCGCGCTGGCAAGGCAGGTCTATGCGGACGTGGGACAAGTGCCGGTGATCGTACGGCGCGAACTCGATGGATTCATACTCAACCGACTGCAGGGCGCGCTGTTGTCCGAGGCGATGCGTTTGGTGGGCGAAGGCTACGTGTCGGCGGAGGATTTGGACAAGACGGTGCGCGACGGACTGGGCTTGCGCTGGTCATTCATGGGACCGCTCGCGACGATCGAGCTCAATGCGCCTGGCGGTGTAGCGGACTATTGCGCGCGTTACAGCGCGTTCTACCGGCGGCTCGCGGAAGCGCCGGCAGCGCCCGCCGTGTGGGATGCCGCCAACGCCGGACAGGTCGCTGCGGCACTGGGTACGCCTCCCACCCCTGCCGAACTCGAGGTGCGCACACGCTGGCGGGACCGCCGCCTGATGGCACTTGCTGCCCACAAGCGCGATCAACCTAAAGCCGATTAAAGGAATTGTATGGAGACCAAGATGAGCGGCGACTCGAATACAAAACGCAAAGTCATCATCACCTGCGCCGTGACAGGCGCCATTCACACGCCATCGATGTCGCCGTACCTGCCGATCACGCCGAAGGAAATCGCCGACGCGGCGGTGGACGCGGCCAAGGCGGGGGCTGCGATCGTGCACCTGCATGCGCGCGATCCGGTCGACGGGCGCCCGACCCAGGACGTGAAGTACTTTCGCGAGTTCGCTGCCGATATCGCCAAGCGAAGCAACGTGGTGATCAATTTCACGACAGGCGGCGCGCCGACGATGACTGTCGAAGAGCGCCTGCAGCCGACACTGCTACTCAAGCCGGAGGTCGCCTCACTCAACATGGGTTCCATGAACTTCGGCCTGTATCCGATGCTGAAGCGCTTCACCGAGTTCAAGCACGATTGGGAGCGTCCCTACCTTGCCGGGTCGGATGATCGCATTTTCAAGAATACCTTCAAGGACATCGAGAACATCCTCACGTCCTGTGCGAGCGGCGGCACGCGGTTCGAGATCGAGTGCTACGACATCGGCCACCTGTATGTGGCGGCTCATTTTCTCGAGCGGGGTGTGGTAAAGCCGCCGCTATTCATCCAGAGCGTGTTCGGCATCCTGGGGGGCATCGGTGCGCATCCCGACGACGTCGCGCACATGAAGCGCACCGCCGATCGACTCTTCGGCGACCAGTATCAGTGGAGCGTGTTGGGGGCAGGGCGCAACCAGCTTCCCATCGCCTCCATGTCAGCGGCGATGGGCGGCAACGTCCGCGTCGGCCTCGAGGACAGTCTCTGGATCGGGGCGGGAAAGCTCGCGGAATCAAGCGCGATGCAGGTCCGCGCCGTACGCCAGATCATCGAGGCGATGGGGCTTGAAATTGCCGCGCCCGACGATGCGCGTCGGATATTGGAACTCAAAGGGAGCGCCGCCGTCGGGTTTTAGGTGACG
>JBDTPJ010000055.1:0-24275 GCA_039932755.1 Betaproteobacteria bacterium | reverse complement strand
AGGCTGACGATGGTGACGAGCGACGTGTCCTTGAACGTGCTGATGAAGCTGTTCATGATCGACGGCACCACCAGCTGTAGCGCCTGCGGCAGGATGATCTTGCGCTGGGTCTGCCAGTAGGAGAGTCCCATCGCAGCGGCGGCTTCGTGCTGGCCTTTCGGTATCGCCTGTAGTCCGCCGCGCACCACTTCGGCCAGGTAGGCGGCCGAGAACAGCGTGATGCCCACCAACACGCGTACGAGCACATCGACGGTGATACCGGGCGGCATGAACAGCGGGAACATGAACGACGCCATGAAGAGTACGGAAATGAGCGGCACGCCGCGGATCAGCTCGACATAGACGATGCACAGTGTGCGGATTGCTGGCAGCTTCGAGCGCCGCCCAAGTGCGACCAGTACCGCGATCGGGAATCCAGCCGCGATGCTCAGCGTGGACAGCAGCATGGTCAACGGAATTCCGCCCCAGCGCGCGGTCTCGACGACCGACAGGCCGGCCACGCCGCCGCGCATCAGCACGAAAAATATCCAGATTACCGCCAGCCACGCAACCACGAGCCACTTGCTCCACAGCGCACGTGTGCAGCTTGCCACCAGCATCGCGACCATCAGAAGCGTTGCAATGAGTGGACGCCATTGTTCTTCGTAAGGATAGCGCCCGAACAGGATGAGACGATACTTCTCGGCAATGACTCCCCAGCAGGCGCCGGCATGGTCGAGCGCACGGCAGGCCTCGTTGTCTGGTGCGGTCACTGAACGCGTCACCGCCCAGCCATAGAAGTCCGGAACCCAGCGTACGAGCATCGCGGCGACCAGTAGCGTGGCCAGCGTGCTCTTCCAGTCCGCGAAGAAATTCTTGCGCAGCGTAGCCAGCAGTCCGGCGCTGTGCTCCGGTGGCGGGCGGGTGATGACCGGGGGGCGGAGGGCGGTATCCATGGTTGGGGGACGCGCTCAGCGCTCACGAATCGCGGAGCGCGCGTTGTACCAGTTCATGAGTCCGGCGGTGACCAGCGAGAGCGTCAGGTAGACCGCCATGATGATCGCGATGCACTCCACCGCGCGCCCCGTCTGGTTCAGCGTGGTGTTGGATATCGACACCAGGTCCGGATACCCGACGGCCACGGCGAGCGACGAATTCTTGGTGAGGTTCAAGTACTGGTTGGTCATCGGCGGGATGATCACGCGCAATGCCTGCGGCAGCAGCACGAGCTTTAACGCCTGCCCGCGCGAGAGGCCAAGCGCGCCCGCGGCCTCCGTCTGTCCCCACGGCACGGACTGAATTCCCGAGCGCACAATTTCCGCGACAAAGGAGGCGGTGTAGATCGTGAGCCCGATGGTCACCGCCAGGAATTCGGGCGTGACCGCGCCGCCGCCGGAAACGTTGAGGTCGTTGCGTACCGGAAGTTCAAGGGCGCTTGGCGATCCGCCCACCAACCATCCCAGCAATGCACCGCCGACGACCAGGGCCAGCGTAGGGAGGAAGACCGGTCGGGCGATGCCACTGCGCTCGAACGCCCTGCGCGCCCAGCGTCGGTAGAACCACGCGGCGGCAATACCCACCGCCAGTCCTGCGACTGTCACGAGGTGTCCGCCTTCCCATTCGGGAATAGGAAACGACATGCCACTTTTGCTCAGGAAAATACCGGGAAATGGATTCAGCGCCTCGGACACCGGTGGTAGCCATTCGTTGAGCACGAAGTACCACATCAGCAACTGCAACAGGATCGGGATATTGCGGAACGTCTCGACGTACGCAGTGCACAGGCCGCGCACCAGGAAGTTGCGGGACAGCCGCCCGATGCCGATCAGCGTGCCCAGGATCGTGGTGAAGACGATGCCGACGACGGCGGCGCGCAGCGTGTTGGCCAGACCGACCAGGAACGCCTTCCAGTACGGATCGGCGGAATCGAAGGCAAAGACGCTCTCGCCGATGTCGAATCCGGCGGGCTGCGTGAGGAAGCCGAACCCACTCTGGATTCCGCGCACGCGCATGTTTTCCAGCGTGTTGTGCGCGATGAACCAGACGGCGGCGGCGATCATCGCCACCGCCAGTACCTGGTAAATCAGGCCGCGTGCCGCGCGGCTGCGCCAGGACCAGTCGCGCTTCTTGGCACGCACGCGCGAATGCTTCGGCCCGTTAGCGGATGGGTGGCGCGTATTGGATGCCGCCCTTGTTCCAGAGATTGTTGAGGCCCCGCGGCAGCTTCAATGCGGAATTGGGACCGACGTTGCGTTCGAAGATCTCGCCGTAATTGCCGACGGCCTTGATCTCGCGATAGGCCCATTCCTTGTCGAGGCCCAAGAGCTTGCCAGTGTCCTCCGACGTGCCAAGGATGCGCTGTATTGGCGGTTCCGTGCTCGACTTCATCTGGTCGACATTGGCCTGGGTCAGCCCATATTCCTCTGCCTCGAGCAGCGCATAGATCGCCCACTTCACGATCGTGAACCACTCGTCGTCGCCACGGCGGACCAACGGGCCCAGCGGCTCCTTGGAGATCAGTTCCGGCAGGATCAGGTAGTCGTCAGGCTTGGCGGCTTCTTTGTTGCGGATCGATGCCAATCCCGACGCATCTGTGGTGTAGGCCTGGCACCGGCCGGAAAAGAACGCCTTGACGCTGGCCTCAAAGCCTTCGAATACGACAGGCTTGATCTTGACGTTGATCGATTTGAAGTAATCGGTCAGGTTCTTTTCGGTGGTGGTGCCCGATTGTACGCAGATCTCGGCATTCTTCAGTTGCTTGGCGCTGGTGATCTTGCTCTTCTTGGGCACGATGAAGCCCTGGCCGTCATAGTAGGTCACCGCTGTGATGAAGAGGCCGAGCGAGCCGTCGCGGGTCAGCGTGAACGTGGTGTTGCGCGAGAGCACGTCCACCTCGCCCGACTGAAGGGCGGTGAAGCGCTGCTGCGCATTCAGTGGCACCCACTTCACCTTCTTGGCATCGCCAAGCACGGCGGCGGCGAGCGCCTTGCAGATGTCCACGTCGAGGCCAATCCAGTTGCCCTGGCTGTCGGCAGCCGAAAAGCCGGCGAGTCCAGTGTTGACTCCACAGACGACCTGGTCGCGCTGCTTGATGGCGTCCAGCGTCTTTCCGGCAAACGCGCTGCCGGCGAATACGGTGCCGCCGATAACCAGCAACGCCGCGGAAATGAATTTCTGGGAGGGTTTGCGCATGGGGAGATTCCTAAGGGTCGGAACAATATGTGCCGGCAATGACTGCGGCTGGATCGGGCCTGGAAGCTGCCGTGTCGAATAATGACAAACCTAGCGCTGCAACACAAATGCCATTGAATTGACAGACATCGTCGAGTCGCGCTATTCAGGCGTCCTGGCGATGGGAGCCCATCGGACAACCCTTGAAGGAGCAGGAAAATGGCAGAACGGAAGATCATTGCGGTTCTGGGCGCCACCGGCGCACAAGGGGGCGGCCTGGTCCGCGCAATCCACGCCAATCCGGCCGCAGGATTCGTGGCCCGCGCCTTGACGCGCGACGTGAATACACCCAAGGCCAGGGCGCTCGCTGCGCTGGGTGCCGACGTGGTCGCCGCCGACGTGGACGACCAGGCGAGTCTCGAGCGCGCATTTGCGGGGGCACACGGCGCCTATTGCGTGACGTTTTTCTGGGATCACTTTTCGCCGGACAAGGAAAAGGCGGAGGCGCGCAACATGGCCGCCGCGGCGCGTGCCGCGAACCTCACACACGTGATCTGGTCGACGCTGGAGGACACTCGAAAGTGGGTGCCCCTTGGCGACGATCGCATGCCCACGCTGATGGGTGAGTACAAGGTGCCTCATTTCGATGCAAAGGGAGAGTCCAACGCGCGCTTCACGCAAGCGGGCGTGCCGACCACCTTTCTCCTGACCAGTTTCTACTGGGAGAATTTCATCTATTTCGGAATGGGTCCCAAGCCGGGTCCGGACGGCAAGCTGGCCATCACGCTGCCCATGGGCGACAAGCCCCTGCCGGGCATCGCCACCGAGGACATCGGCAAGTGCGCATTCGGCGTATTCAAGGGTGGCGACGCCTATCTGGGCAAGACCGTCGGCATCGCCGGTGAACACCTGACCGGCACGCAAATGGCGGCGGCATTTACCCGGGCGTTGGGCAAAGAGGTAGGCTACAACGCGGTCACGCCCGCCGCATTTCGCTCGTTCGGCTTCCCCGGCGCCGACGACCTGGGCAACATGTTCCAGTTCAACGCCGATTTTTCGGATGACTTTGGTGCGGCGCGCGACCCCAATGTCGCACGCGCGCTCGATCCGGACATGCTGACGTTCGCCGCGTGGCTTGCCGCCAACAAGGGCCGTATTCCTCTCAGTTGATCGTCATCGCATAGGGAAATGCCGTTTGTTGCCGAGTCCCTTTGCTCAAGCCAGCTTGAGGTGCGGCTTCACGGCAAACGTGGCGCCCGCAATGTCGATCGCGTAGTGGGCGGTCAGGAGGCGCTCGTCGCTCAAAGGGGGTTCGTCGGCACCCGCCCGCGCGTAGCCCATCGCAATCGCGCGCCCGTATTTGCGACTGTAGCCGGCCGAGGTGAGTTCGCCAACGTTGCGTCCGTCCATCAGGATCGGTTCGCCGCCCCAGGGAAAGGCGCCGGTGTCGTCGAACGTGAACAGCACGAGACGCTTGCGCAATCCCGCTGCGCGTTTTTCCGCCAGCGCCTCGCGACCAATGAACGGCGCGGCCTTGTCCATCTTCACCGCATAGGCAAGACCCGCCTCCCACGGTGTTTCGTCGGGCGAGAGTTCCGGCCCCCAGGCGCGGCGTCCCGCTTCGATGCGCAGCGCGTCGATGGTGTAGTAGCCGGCGTCCTTGAGACCGGAGGATTCGCCCACGCTCCACAGCGCATCGTAGAGGGTGACGCACTGGTCGGTCGGCACCACCATTTCGTAGCCTGGCCCGCCGACGTAGCTCATGCACGCCGCGCGCACGCGCGCATGACCGACATCGATCTCGGCAGTCATCGAGAACGGCAGTCCTGTTTTTGACAGATCGTCGGGAGATAGTTGCGCAAGAAGTGCCTCGGACCTCGGCCCCATCAGTGAGATCACGGAATAGGCACTGGTCACGTCGACCAATGCGGCAAACTCGTCCGGGCCGATGTGCCGCTCGATCCAGGATGCGTCGCGTGTCGCTTGTCCGGAACCGGTCAGGATGAAAAAAATTTCTGCACCCAGACGTGTGATCGTGAGGTCGCTTTCAAAGCCACCCCGCGCATTCAGCATCGCGGTATAGACCATCTTCCCTATCGGAACATCGATGTCGTTGGCGCACAGCCGTTGCAGTGCGGCCAAGGCATCGCGACCCTTGAGAATGAATTTGGAAAACGAAGTCTGGTCGAAGACCACCACATCCTCGCGGCAGGCGCGTTGTTCCTCCAGTACATAGGGCAGCCAACCGGGTGTCCCGAAAGTGTATGGCGCGGGTTCGACACCCGGCGGGAGGAAGTAATTGGCGCGTTCCCAGTTGAGCTTGGTGCCGAACACCGCTCGCTTCGCCTGCAGGCGGTCGAACAGCGGTGAACGGCGCAACGGCCGTACCGTCTGCAATTCTTCGCGCGGCCAGCGCATGGCGTAGTGCAGGCCGAGTGACTCCACCGTGCGGTCGGCCAGGTGCTTGCGATTGGCATGGAAGGAGGCGAAGCGCCGGATGTCGACATCCCACAGGTCCAGCGGTGCCTCGCCGCCGATGATCCATTCCGCGATGAGCCGTCCCGCGCCGCCGGCGTTGGCGATGCCCGCGGAGTTGAATCCCGCGCACACGAAATAGCCTGCGACTTCCGGTGCTTCACCCAGGATGAAGTTGCCGTCACCGGTGAAGCTCTCCGGGCCGTTCAGCAGCATCTTGATCTCTGCGGTCTCGAGGCAGGGCGTGCGATGGATTGCATTCTCCATCAGGATCTGGAATTGGTCCCAGTCTTCGGGAAAAAGCTGGAATTCGAAGTTGTCGGGAATGCGTGGCGGATTCCAGGGTTTGGCGACGGGCTCGAATCCACCCATCACCAATCCACCCACTTCCTCCTTGTAGTAGATGAAACCGTCCGGATCACGGATGACGGGCAGCGCCGGGGTCACGCCGGGAATGGCCTTTGTGACGATGTAGAAATGCTCGGCGGAATACAGCGGCACATTCACGCCGGCCAGGCGACCGAATTCACGCGCCCATTGTCCGCCGCAGTTGACTAAGGCTTCGCACGTGAGGACGCCTTCATCCTCCGTTTCGTTGCCACCCCGCTTCCACGTGATGCCGGTCACACGGCCGCGGACCATTTGCACACCCGTGACCTTGACGCCTTCGAAGATTCGCGCGCCGCGATTGCGTGCGCCCTTGGCCAACGATTGCGTGAGATCGGTGGGGTTGGCCTTGCCGTCGCCGGGAATCCATACCGCGCCTGACAAATCCTCGGTGCGCAGGATCGGGGCGATCTTGCCTGCCTCCGTGGGCGTGATGTAATCGAAAGCGATGCCAAAGCTCTTCGCACGCGCCATCTGACGCTTGATAAGTTGCATGCGATCCGGGGTCTTGGCGACATTCAGGCTGCCGCATTGCTTCCAGCCCGTGGCCAATCCCGTTTCCTGTTCCAGCGTGGAATAGAGCTCGATGCCATATTGGCTCATGCGCGTGGCATTGCGCGTCGCCCGTGTCTGTCCGACCAGTCCGGCCGCATGCCACGTCGTGCCGCAGGTGAGCTTGCCCTGTTCCAGCAGGACGACGTCAGTGACGCCCATCTTGGCGAGGTGATAGGCGGTCGATGCGCCGGCAATGCCGCCGCCGACGATGACGACGCGGGCGTGTTTGGGAATCGTGGACATAGGCGATCTGTCAGTGATTGGCGAGAAATACCTGAAGTATCGAATTCAAAGCTTGAGCGTCGCAACACCCACGACGACCGTCGCCGCGCCGGCCAGTCGCGCGAAGCCGAATCCTTCCTTGAGCCACAAGGCGCCGATCAGCGCGGCGAAGATCACAGACGTTTCGCGCAACGCGGACACGGCCGCCACGGGCGCGCGCGTCATGGCCCACAACACGATGGAATAAGCGGCCACGCTGCAGAAGCCGCCCAACAACCCGCGCCGCCATTGGTTGCGCAGGTAGCTTATTGCAGGCGCCCCGCGACGTACGCGAATCCATGCGAGGAACAGGACGCCTTCGAGAAACGTGAGCCAGACGACATAACTCAATGCATTGCCGGACGCGCGCGCTCCGGCGCCGTCGATCAACGTATACACGGCGATGATGGCGGCGTTGGCGAAAGCCCAATACGCGGCTGCCGGCGGATGGTGCTCACGTCGCACAAACGCAATGCTGATGATGCCCGCGGATATCAGGAGGATTCCGAGGATCACATGCCATTCCGGCAGCTCGCGCAGGAAGACGGCGCCAAGCACCGTCACGAGAAGCGGCGCAGTTCCCCGCATCAAGGGATACGCAAAGGACAGGTCGCCAGTACGGTAGGCCTGCGCTAGCGTCAGGTAATAGGCGAAGTGGATAACCATGGAAATCGCGAGCAGGGCCCAGGCGCTTCGGTCCGGCAACGCGACGAAGGGCAGCACGAGGAGTGAGCACACGGTGGACCCGGCAATGATCATCGCCGTATCGAGCAGGGCGTCGCCCCCTCCCGCGGATTTGAGCAGCGCGTTCCAGCCCGCATGGAGCAGGCCGGCCCCGAGTACTGCCATGGTGACGCCGAACGTGAGTTCCACTGAATTGCTCCGTTCGGCGAGGAATTTCGCGGCGATTCGACGGGAGTCGTGCAGTTCAGGAAAAGGAAGTTGCGCGAATTTGTGCGTCTTCCAGCGCGGCGACGAAATGCGCGAGCGGCGGGGTTGCCATGCCTTCAACCTTGGCAAGGTCGTCCCAGAGCCGTACCCGCACCGCATCCCGGGCATACGGTCGCGCGATGAATTCGGCCGCTTGCGACGCCGCGAATACACCGCCCTGCAACACCAGGCTGCGCTTGGAATCGGCGGAAAGCGATTCATGGTAGTCAGGACGTGTTGCGCACAAGTAGCGCTTGGCCTCGACGTGCAACGCGACAGGAGCCAGCACATCCTCCGGAAACAGCGCGCGCAGGAATGGCAGCGCGATGAACTGGTGCAGGTCGTCCACGCCGCGCAGAGTGGGCGATTCCCCCTGGTCATTGAGCAGATGCCCCAGGTCGTGGAGGAGGGCCGCGGTGATCAACGCGGTTCCCGCGCCGTCTCGCTCGGCGTGGGAGGCGGTCTGCAGCGCGTGTTCGAGCTGGGTAACCGGTTCGCCGTCATAGGCCCGGCCGCCCTTACGGGCAAAAAGGAGGCAGATATCGGAAATGGACATGAGTAGAACTTGTGGAAAGGTTGGGTGAAGTCTGCTGGCGCGGCTTGCGTTTCAGGCCGTGCGCGGCTTGCGCTTTTGCCACGCGGCCTTGCCGGTTACCCTGGACATGACGGGATCGTCGTCGGGTGCTTGGGCAACGGGGGCCACTTCCTTCAGCCGCGTGCGCGCCAGGACGCCGGCCTCTTCCAGGATCGGATAGGCGACCGAGCAGATGTGCGAGTTGATGCGCTTCAAGTCGGAAATCAGGTCGAGATGGAGTGACGAGGTCTCGATGCTTTCTACCGTGTTACCGGCCAGTCGCGTCAAGTGCGAATCGGCGTAGGCGCGTTCCAGGTCGCGGAACAGCACTTTTTGAGCGAGCAGCTCCTGCGCGCTTTTCAGGTCACCGTTGAGGAACACACTCATGCCCAGACGCAGGTTGGCCACCAGGCGCGCATGCAGATCGCAGATCTCGGCCATTCCGGCATCGGAGAAACTGCGTTGCTTCTCGATCTTCTTTTCCTCGAGGTCGATCAGCACGCGCTCGATGATGTCGCCGACCTGTTCCAGATTGATGGTGAACGAGACGATGTCTGCCCAGCGCCTGCCTTCCTTGTCGTCCAGCGCCTCGCGCGAAATCTGCGTGAGATAGAGCTTCACCGCCGTATAGAGTTCGTCGACAATGTCGTCCTTCTGGCGCAACGTGGCCGCCAGTGCACGGTCGTTGGTCTTCAGCACTCGCAGCGCGCCATTGAGCATGTCCTCGATGACGTCGCCGATGCGCATGGCCTCGCGGGCGGCATTGGCGATCGCGAGCGTGGGCGTGGCCAACGCGGAGGGATCGAGATGACGCGGCGTTGCGGGGTTGTCGGCAGCGGGCTTGGCGGGTAGCAACCGCTCGGCGATGGTCGCGATGCGCTCGGTCCAGAAAATGAATATCAATGCGAGCGTCACGTTGAAGCCCAGGTGGAACAGCACGACTTCGCGCGCGTCGTCCAATACCAGCGCGTCGATCCAGGTGCCAAGATGGGGCAACAGTGGGATGGCGATCACGCAGCCGATCAGCTTGAACAGGAAATTGCCCAGCGTCACTCGGCGCGCTTCGGGCGGCGAGCGCATGGTCGAAAGCATGCCGAGCAAACCACTGCCCAGGTTCGCACCCAGGACCAGGCCGAGCGCAACGGGGAGGGCGATCACATGGAGCGACGCGAGGGTGGCCACCAGCAGGACCACGGCAAGGCTCGAATAGCAAAGTACCGTGAACAGGGCGGCGACCAGCATGTCGAGCAGCACGTCCCCGGTCATCGAGGCAAAGATCACCTGGACACCTGCCCCCTGCACGAAGGGCTTGGCGGCCACGGCGATCCATTGCAGCGCAAACATGATGAGGCCGAGTCCGATCAGAATGCGTCCGAAGCGCCCGACCTGTGTCGCCTGCCACGCCAGGAACAGTGTGACGCCGACGAAAATGAGTAGTGGTGCGAGCCACGAAAGATCGAAAGACAGGACCAGCGTGATCAATGCCGTTCCGACGTCGGCGCCGAGCATTACCGCCAGTGCCGGCGCGGTGCCGATGAGACCCTGGCCCGCAAATGCGGCGACGATCAGCGCTGTCGCGGAACTGCTTTGGAGCAGTCCCGTGACGCCCAAGCCCGCGACAAAAGCGGTGAAGCGCTGGCTGATGCTCTTGCGCAGCACGCGACGCAGGTCCGCGCCGTACAGCCGCAGGATGCCGGTACGGACAATGTGCGTGCCCCAAACAAGGAGTGAAACGCCTGCGAGCAGATTGAGCAGGGTCTGCATCAGCGCACTAGATTCGCCCGGGTCGGCATGCGCTCACCATGGCAACGAATACGTCTTGGTGTGGGTGAAGCTCTTCATCGCTTCCTGTACGCCTTCCTTGTAGCCGAGTCCTGAGTCCTTGATGCCGCCGAAGGGCGTGACCTCAAGCCGATAGCCCGGCACTTCCCATACATTGACACTGCCGACTTCCAGCTCCTTCACGAAACGCATGATGTCGTCCAGTCGGTTGGTGCACACACCGGAGGACAAGCCGTATGCCGTCGAGTTGACGAGACGAATTGCGTCGTCGACATCGTGGAAGGTCATGACCGGCGACACCGGGCCGAAGGTCTCGTGCTTGACCACCGCCATGTCCGGGAGGACGTGGTCGATAAGCGTCGGCGAATACAGCGCACCGTTGCGCACGTTGCCGCAGCGCAGGCGCGCGCCCTGGCCGATGGCCGCATTGACCGTGTCCTGAAAGTGGGTGGCGGCGGCTTCATCGATGACGGTGCCCATGTCGACCCTGGGGTCGAGTGGGTCGCCGTAAGTCCACGACTTGGTGCGCGCGAGGAGCGCATCCGAGAAGTCGCCGGTAATTTTCTCGTGCACCAGGATGCGCTTGACGGCCGTGCAGCGCTGGCCGGAATTCTTGTAGGAACCGTTGGCGGCAAGGTCGGCGGCCTTGGCAATGTCGGCATCGTCCATGACGACCAGGGGGTCGTTGCCGCCCAGCTCCAGGATTTGCCGCTTGTAGATCGCCTTTGCGGCAATGTACTTTCCCACGGGAATGCCGCCCGTGAAGGTGACGAGGTCGACATCGGCATTGGTGAGCATCTCATCGGCGATTTCGTGGGGGTCCCCCGTAATGACCGAGAGCATTTCCGGTGGCAGGCCCGATTCATAGAGGACATCCGCAAGCAATAATGCGGCCAGCGGAGTCTTCTCAGCGGGTTTGAGCACCATGCGGTTATTGCTGGCGATGGACGGGGCGACCTTGTGGATGACCTGGTTCAACGGATGATTGAATGGGGTAATTGCCGAAATAGCGCCGAGCAGCGGCTCGCGCATCGTATAGACGCGCCGCGACTTGCCGTGATGCGTCAGGTCGCAGGAGAACACCTGTCCGTCATCCTGAAGTGCCTGGTTGGCGGCGAAAAGCAACACGTCCGAGGCACGGCCGACCTCGTAGGTGGAGTCCTTGAGGCAAATGCCGGCCTCAAGCGTAATCTGCCGCGCGATTTCTTCCTTGCGGGAGGCGATGATCTCGCCCGCGCGCATGAGGATCCGGTACCGGTCATGGCGCGTCAGCCTGGGTTTGTACGCCTTGGCGATACGCAACGCGCGCCGCACATCCTCCACCGTGGCTTTGGGCACGGTGGCGATGACCTCGTTGGTATAGGGATAGCGAATCTCGATCACGCGGTCGCGGAACACGCGTTCGCCCGCAATCCTCATCGGTTCGCGACGAAGATCGGTGACGACCGGCGTGCGCGCATTCATGGCGATTGCCGCCAACACCCTGCCATGGGATGCACGGCAGGCGTCATGGCGCGGGACCGTTGATTGCGAAATCGAAAATCTGGTAGCTCTTAAGCGTGGTCGCGCCGGCCTTGAGCTTGTAATCGTCGTTGAGCGGCACGTTGAGAATGAACGGTACCTTGGCCTCGGCGACACCACCGTGCGTGCGCAAGCGATGGCCTTCGAGTCCCGACAGGTCATGGTCGGCTCGGGCACCCCCGATGCAGGTCTGCGCCGTTGCAATGACTACCACGTCGGCTTCGCGATCCGCCGGCAGGTCGAGGACGCGGCATGCGGTTTCCTTGTCAAAGACGGACTCGAGGCCCTCCATGCCTCGGATGGCGTCGATGACCTGCTTCGGCGTGGCCTTTCCCGTGCACCAGACGCGCACAAATCCGCCCAACGCGCCGTGATGGGCAACAAAGGCGTCTGTGATCGGACAGATGACCGTCGTGTCGCCCTTGCCGAAACTGGCATCGAGGACGTCCTGCAGCCAGATGACATTGGGCTTCCCGGCCGCGTCGGACTTGTCGTTCATGCCGTGGTCGGCGGTCAGCGCCACGATTGCTCCCAGTTCGGCGAGGCGGCCAAAGCGCCAGTCGAGTTCGTGGTAAAAGCGCCGCGCCTCGCTTTCGTCGGGCGCGTACTTGTGCTGCACGAAATCAGTCAGTGACAGGTACATGAGATCGGGCCGTTCCCGTTCGAGTAACTTGATGCCCGCGTCGAGCACGAACAGCGAGAGTTCCATCGAATACATGCCGGGCTGCGGCGCACCGACCAGCTCGAGCACGTTTTCGATGCCGTTCTCGGCCAGCGTGCAGCGGCTCGCGAACTCGGAGGAAAAGCTGATGTTGCCCTTGGACACGTCGAGATTCTTGCCCAGCTGCTTGCGCAACTTGTCCTTGGCGGTGATCGAGACGACTTTGGCGCCGGCTTTGGCGAATTGCGACAGGATGGTGTCGCCACGCAGCAGTTCGGGGCCGGTCATCACCACCGCTTCGCCCGTGGCCGTATCGAGGTAGAAGTTACCCGAAATGCCGTGCTTCGACGCCGGCGTACCGGTGATGATCGACATGTTGTTGGGACAGGTGAAGCTCGGCACGGTGCCGTCGGCGATCACGCTGAAGCCCTGGCGCATGAAGCGGGAAATATTGGGAATGACACCGTCGGCCAGAAACTGGCGAAGGTAGGCGGGATCGCCGCCATCGATGCAGACCACGACCACGGGCCGCATTGGCCAGCGATAGGGAACGCCGTTGACGACGATGGGCGAATGCGCGCTGGAAGGGGAGGTCATGGGAGCGTGGTATCCATCGATGGCGTCTGGACGGTTCCGAACCGCGATCAATTTGCGGCCCGCAGGGGGCGAGACGATGGCGCGGGCGTCTGCAGCGCCCGGTGCAGGCGTTCACGGCTGTCGAGCACATGGTTGAACAGGAGCCGCTCGGCGAGTGCCGCATCGCCGTCGGCGACCGCATCGACGATCGCCTCGTGGTCCTGCGTCGAGATCGGAATGTGGTCGGCGTTGCGCTGCAACGTCTCGCGCCGGTACAGGTTGAGTTCGTTGACCACCCGCCGGTAATTCGCGAGCAATGCCCGGTTGCCGGCGGCCTGCGCCAGCAATTCGTGGAACTCGAGGTTGAGCGGGAAATACGCGTCCGGCTTGCGTGCGATGCTGGCGGCGTGCATCCGCTTGACGATTTCCTTGAGTTTCGCGAGCAATGCCGGCGTGATGTTGCGGGCGGCAAGGCGTCCGATCAGGCCGTCAAGGACAGCGCGAATTTCGTAGATCTCGTCGGCTTCTTCAAGGCTCAGTTGGCGCACATACACGCCGCGATTCTTTTCCAGGCGAACCAGGCCGGACTCTTCCAGCGCACGAAATGCTTCCCGCACCGGACCACGGGAAACGCCCAGCATCTCCGCGATCGCCTCCTCGTTCAGCTTGGAACCGGCCGCGAGGTCGCCGGCCATGATCATGCGTTCGAGTTCGCGCTGCACCAGCGTGGGGAGGGAGTTGGATTGCACCAGCGCGATGGTGCTGCCCATGGCCGACGTGCGGCGACGGCCGGATGGCGGCAACTCGGTCGTTGGCATCGGCCGCTTGGCCGGGACAGGTCTCTCGGACGGGGCCCTTTGGGGTGGGGGCTTTTGCATCTTGCAATTAGACGCCGAACTATGTAGATTGTCAACAATCTGCAATCCTCGGGACGCATTATTCCGAGGGTCGGTGTCCTTAAAAATGACCTTCGCCTGACACTGCCGCCATTGCCCATGCCGAGTCGCTCGCGTAGCATCGAACGTCGCCTTCCGGAGTGCCCGGGGATCGCTGTCGCAGCGTCCGAGTGCTTCGTGCGCGTCGCCGCCCGCTAGCGGCGCGGACCCGTGATTCTTTCCTGCCGTCATTATTTTCCATCCATTCCGAACAGGAGTAATGCAATGACCAAATTCCGAATCCTGGGTTCGCTGTCGACAGCCGCTGCCACGGCGATCGTCGCCTTGGCCATCAGCAGCGCGGCGCTGGCGCAAAAGACCTCGCTTCTCGTCTATACGGCGCTCGAAGCCGATCAAATCAAGCCCTACGCGGAGGCCTTCAACAAGGTCAATCCGGACATCGAGATCAAGTGGGTGCAGGATTCGACCGGTGTCATCACGTCGCGGCTTCTGGCCGAGAAGGCCAATCCGCAGGCGGATTTCATCTGGGGCCTGGCGGCGACCAGCCTGGTTCGCTTTGAGACGGACGGAATGCTGCAGCCCTACGCACCCAGCGGACTTGCGGCGATCAAGGCCAGCTATCGCGACACGAAGAATCCGCCCTATTGGGTCGGCATGGATGTATGGGGCGCCACCGTGTGCTTCAACACGGTCGAGGCGGCCAAGATGGGCCTGCCCAAGCCGGAAACCTGGCAGGACCTGACCAAGCCGATCTACAAGGGCAAGATCGTGATGCCGAATCCCGCGTCCTCGGGTACGGGGTATCTCGACGTGACTTCGTGGCTTCAGATCTACGGCGAGCAGGCCGGATGGAAATTCATGGATGGACTGCACGAGAACATCGCGCAATACGTGCACTCCGGCAGCAAGCCCTGCGTGATGGCCGGCAACGGTGAATTTCCAATCGGCATCTCGTTCGAATATCGCGCCAACACCATCAAGGCGAAGGGTGGCCCGATCGACCTGATCTTCCCGAAAGAGGGCCTGGGTTGGGACATGGAAGCCTTCGGCATCATGAAGAACACCAAGAACCTGGATGCGGCCAAGAAGCTGGCCGACTTCGCGTCGAGCAAGGCTGCAATGGACCTGTACGCCAACAACTACGCCATCGTCGCGGTTCCCGGCGTCGCGCACCCGCTGCCCAACATTCCCGCCGATTACGAGTCGCGGCTGGTCAAGAACGACTTTGCCTGGGCGGCCAACAATCGCGACAAGATACTCGCGGAGTGGAGCAAGCGCTACGACGTCAAGTCCGCCAAGAAATAGCAACATTTCGACAGCGCGCCCCGCATCCCGCGGGGCGCGGTCAATTCCTGGGACCCTTCGCGGCGTGAGCGACAACTCCTATCTGAGCATCGCGGGCATTCGCAAGAACTTCGGCAAATTCGAGGCACTGAAGGACATTGCCCTCGACGCCACGCGCGGCGAATTGATGGTATTCCTGGGGCCCTCCGGTTGCGGTAAGACCACCCTGCTGCGGATCATCGCGGGGCTGGAGACGCAGGACACGGGCACGATCCGGCAGGACGGCAAGGATATTTCTCGTTTTCCGGCGATTCGCCGCGACTATGGCATCGTATTCCAGTCGTATGCGTTGTTCCCCAACCTGACCATCAACGCCAACGTCGCCTATGGCCTCGTCAACCGGCGCCAGGCGCGCGGCGCGATCGCCACGCGCGTAGCGGAGCTGTTGAAGCTTGTGGGACTGTCGGACGCCGGCCCCAAGTATCCCGGGCAACTTTCCGGCGGGCAACAACAGCGTATCGCACTGGCGAGGGCGCTGGCCACCTCGCCGGGGCTATTGTTGCTCGATGAGCCGCTGTCGGCGTTGGACGCCATCGAACGTGTTCGGCTGCGCGGCGAAATTCGCGCGTTGCAGCAGCGGTTGGGCGTGACCACCATCATGGTGACCCACGACCAGGAAGAAGCGCTATCCATGGCCGACCGCATCGTGGTGATGAATGCGGGCCAAATAGAGCAGGTCGGCACGCCGCGCGAAGTCTACGAGGCCCCTGCCACACCGTTCGTCGCCGACTTCGTGGGCAAGATCAACGTTCTACCGGCAGTCGCCGAAGGCCGGGGGCAATTCAGGGTGGGTGGCGTGTCCCTCGCCGTGGCGGGGCCGGAAGTCGCCGTTGGAACCGCCGTCAAGCTTTACCTGCGGCCGGAGGAGATCGCACTCCACCCCGTCGCGCAAGCCAATGGACACCCAGCCGGCTCGCTCGCCAATGGCAACGCCACCGGGATGAATACGATCGACGCGCACATTGCCAAGGTGGAATTCCTGGGGGCATTCTGCATGGTTGGCGTCACGCTCGATGCCGCAGGCACACCGGCGCTGGTCGCCAATGTCCCGCGTCACGATGTCGATGATGGCTGCATGGCGGCCGGTCAGGCTGTGACGCTCCGTTTGCGACCGGACGCGCTGCGCGTCCTCGGCTGAACAACCCTTGGCCACACCCGCCGCCACGCTTTCGGGGCCCGTGTCCGGGCGCATGGTTCGAGCGCAGGTGCATTGGCAGGACCGCCTGGCGCAGGGTCTCCTGTTGTTGTGCTGCCTGCTGCTCGTGCTGTTCCTGTTGGCGCCCGTGGCCACGATGTTGCTGCGCAGTGTGCAGGACAGTGCGGGACATTACGTCGGCCTCGAGCAATTCCAGGACTACTTCTCGACCCCGGCGTTGCGGAGCTCGATCTGGAACTCGCTCTGGGTTGCATCGGCCGTCACCGTCATCACCGTGCCGCTGGCATTCGCGTACGCCTACGCGCTCACGCGCTCATGCATGCCGGGAAAGGTGCTGTTCCGGGTCATTGCGCTGACGCCGATACTGGCGCCGTCGCTACTGGCCGCCATCTCGTTCATCCAGTGGTTCGGCAACCAGGGCCTGCTCAAATGGATGCTGCAGGGCGCGACGATCTACGGTCCGATCGGCATCATCGTGTCCGCGGTCTATGCGACGTTTCCGCACGCACTGATGATCGTGCTGACTTCGCTGCTTCTGGCTGACGGCCGACTTTACGAGGCGGCGGAATCACTGCGCACGTCCACCTGGCGCAAGTTCTTCACGATCACGCTGCCGGGCGCGCGCTTCGGCCTGATCAGCGCGACCATGGTGGTGTTTTCCTACGCGGTCAGCGACTTCGGCATCCCCAAGGTGATCGGCGGCAATTTCAACGTGCTGGCGGTGGACATCTACAAGCAGGTCATCGGCCAGCAGAACTTCAACAAGGGTGCTGTCGTGGGCCTGGTGCTGCTGTTCCCCGTGCTGGTTGCGTTCATCGTGGACTGGACCATGCAGGGCCGGCAGCAGGCGCAGTTCTCGTCGCGCGCCGTTCCCTATGCGCCCAAGTCTTCGCCATGGTTCGATCGCACGATGTTCCTGTTCTGCGTGATCGTCGCATTGCTGCTGCTCGCGGTGCTTGGCATGGCTGTCTACACGTCGTTCGTGAAATTCTGGCCTTACGACATGTCGCTCAGCCTTCGACACTACAAATTCGGGCTCGTCGACGGTGACGCGTTCAGTGCGTACCTCGGCAGCCTGAAGCTGGCACTGATTGTGGCGGTGGCCGGCACAATCTTCATTTTCGGTTGCGCGTATCTGCTCGAGAAAACGCGCGGCGCTCCACTGCTCAAGTCCGTCGTGCGACTGCTGGCAGCGGTGCCGATGGGCGTGCCGGGCATGGTGCTCGGTTTGGGCTATATCCTTTTCTTCAACGACCCCGATAACCCGTTGAACGGATTGTATGGGACGCTCGGCATCCTGGTGATGTCGACGGTGGTCCACTACTACACGTCCAGCCACCTCACCGCGGTGACGGCATTGAAGGCGCTCGACAACGAATTCGAGGCGGTCTCGGCATCGCTCAAGGTGCCGTTCTACAAGACGTTCTTCCGTGTCACCGTGCCCGTATGCCTGCCGGCGATCCTCGATATCGGCCGCTACATGTTCGTCAATGCGATGGTCACGATTTCCGCAGTCGTCTTCCTGTACACGCCGGACACGCGCTTGGCATCGATAGCGATCTTGCGCCTCGATGAATTCGGTGAAGTCGGGCCCGCGGCCGCAATGGCGACTTTGATCGTGATCACTTCCACCACCGTCTGCCTGATCTACGCCGTGCTGACCCGTTACATCGTCACGCGGACCCAGGCATGGCGCACGCCGGTCGTGCTCTGACGTTTGCGCGACATATCCCTTCCACTGAAGGACACCGCCCATGAGTCTTCATTCCCGCGATCCGATCCTGCTCACTCCCGGCCCTCTGACCACGTCGCTGCCCACCAAGATGGCGATGCTGCGCGATTGGGGATCCTGGGACGCGGAGTTCAATACGGTGACCGCGCAGCTGCGCGCCAAGCTCACCGACATCGTCCACGCGCGCGACTCCCACACCTGCGTGCCAATGCAAGGCAGCGGGACCTTTTCGATCGAGGCGGCCGTTAATACGCTGGTGCCGCGCAACGGCCACGTGCTCGTGCTGATCAATGGAGCCTACGGAAGGCGTTTCGCGAAATTGACGGAGATGATGGGACGCAACGTAACCACATTCGAAACCGCGGACGATGTTCCAATCACCGCCGCCGACGTCGATGGCCTGCTGGCCAAGGACCCGACCATCACCCATGTCGGCCTCATTCATTGCGAGACCTCCACGGGAATCTGCAATCCGCTTGATTCCATCGCGGAAGTCGTGGCACGACATGGTAAAGGGTTGATCGTAGATGCGATGAGCTCGTTCGGCGCGCTACCCATCGATGCCCGCACATTGCGCTTCGATGCTCTGATCGCGGCGTCGGGCAAATGCGTCGAAGGGCCGCCGGGAATGGGCTTTGTGCTGGTGCGCAAAGGACTGCTCGAGAAATGTGCGGGCAATTCGACGTCGCTCGCGCTGGACTTGGCCGACCAGTGGGCCTACATGGAAAAGACGACGCAATGGCGGTTCACTCCGCCGACGCACATTGTCGTCGCCCTGAACGCGGCGCTGGATCAGTTCATATCCGAAGGGGGGCAACCGGCGCGTCTCGCGCGGTATGCCGCCAATTGCGAAATGCTCATCGAGGGTATGCGCGAGCTGGGCTTCGAGTCATTCCTCGACCCGGCGATCCAGGCGCCGATCATCGTGACCTTTCATGCGCCCGCTGATTCCCGCTATGCGTTCAAGGAGTTCTACGATCGCGTACGCGACAAGGGTTTCATCCTCTATCCCGGCAAGCTTACGCAACTCGAGACGTTTCGCGTCGGCTGTATCGGCGCCATCGGTCCGGACGAGATGCGGCACGCGGTCAACGCCGTGCGCGATACCATCGCCGAAATGGGACTGAAGCAAGTCGCGCCCGCTCACGCACGGCGCGCCGCAGCCTGAGGATGGCGCAGGGCGGACAGGTTCCCGAATACGGGCGATGCCAGATCGAATTCGCCTTGCCGCAACAGGAAGTCAAGCACGACCAGGCTTGCGTCGGCGGTGACTTGATCCGGGCCGTCGTGAAGAGCGATGAGCTGCGCGGCAGCGTCTAACGGCACAAGGCGATGCGCAACTGCCTCGCCATCCTGATTGTCGGGCACGAAGGAGTCCGGCAGCCACAGGTCGCTCACAAAAATTGTTTCCGACTGCAGACCGTCGGGCCGTTCGCGCCAGATGTGAAGCGCGCCCGCAGGCAGTGCGCGCGCCGAGAGATCCTCGCGAATGCCGGCTTCCTCCCAGGCTTCCTTGACCAGCGTTGCTTCGCGCGAGGCGCCGGCAGCAATGCCACCGCCCACGAGATTGTCGAGCATGCCGGGGTCCAGCGCCTTGTCGGGACTGCGGCGCGCAAACCACATCCGTGTTCCTTGCGTTGCACGCACAACGCCGTTGAGGTGCGCAGCCCAGGTATGTACGCCGAAGTACCGCGCGGCGGCGCGTTCCAGACGGAACCAGGGCAGGGCGCCAAATGTGGGCGCCACCGCATAGAGTTCATTGCGCCAAGGCGACAGAGCGCCTTCTGCCGCCAGGCATGCAGCGACGTCGGCGAGCGCGGCACTTCGCGACGATTCGTCATCCAGCGTGGGTTGAAACGTCACGCCGGTGTTATCGACAACAAATATGTCGGGAAAAGCGGCGAGTCGAGCGGCCCGCTGGTCATCGACCCATCCTGCCGTGGCCATGCCGATTCGCAACGGCCACGCGGCGCGTGTCGGCGCCGCGAGGGCGTGTGCGAGCCGTTCTAGGATGATTCGCGCAATGTCAGCGTCGAACATGCACGGGATTCTATGCCGCTTTGCCTCTGGGGCGGTCAACCGTTGAGGCCGGACACCGTCGCCCTGTTCGACCTTGACCACACCTTGCTTTCACAGGACAGCGACGAGCTGTGGGTGGGATTTCTGGTGGAGTGCGGCAAGCTCGATCGAAGGACATTCGAGACCGCCAATCGCGCATTGGCCGAACGTTATCGGCGCGGTGCAGCAGGTGCGCACGAATTCACCGAGTTCTATCTTTCCACGCTGGTTCCGTTCACCACCGACGAGCTGGCGGGAATGCACCGCGTCTATATGCAGGAGCGCATCCTCCCGGCAATTTCAGCGGCTGCCCGAGACCTGGTTGCAAGACATCGCCGCCTTGGGCATCTCATGATCCTCACTACGGCGACCAGCCGCTTCCTGACCGCGCCCATTGCACTTGAGCTGGGATTCGAGCATCTCATCGCCACCGAGCCGGAATTGGCGAGCGGGCGTTACACCGGACGAGTGCTTGGCACGCCCAACCTGCGTGAAGGCAAGGTCGAGCGCCTCGAAACATGGCTTGGTGAACGCCAATGGCAACTGTCCGATTTCCGCGAAAGCTGGTTCTACAGTGACTCGCAAAACGATCTGCCGCTGCTCTCGCAGGTGACGCATCCGGTCGCTGTGAACGCCGATCCGGTGCTTGCCGCGCAGGCAGTAGCCAGAGGCTGGCCGCAAATAGTCATTGCGTAGGGGACCTTCGTGACCGGGAGACAACCGGGCCATGCGAAAATGGGCGCCTGACCGTTCCTTCGAAGATAAAGTGCAATGAGCGCTCGCATCATTGACGGCAAGGCCGTCGCCCAACGCGTCACCGACCAGGTTCGCGCCGATGTTGCCGCTTATGTTGCGGCAGGCGAAACTGCACCCGGCCTTGCAGTGATACTGGTCGGGGACGGCGCAGCATCACAGGTCTATGTGCGCAACAAGCGCAGGACCACGGAGACCGTCGGCATGCGCTCGTTTGCTCATGACCTTGCCGCTACCACAAGCGAAGCGGAATTGCTGGCTCTGGTCGACCGCCTCAACGACGATCCGGCGGTCAACGGCATCCTGGTGCAGTTGCCGCTGCCGAAGACGATCGACCCCGAGTGCGTCATCGAGCGCATCAACCCCAAAAAGGATGTCGACGGATTCCATCCCTACAATATCGGCCGGCTAGTGCTCAAGATGCCGACCTTGCGTCCCTGCACTCCCTACGGGTGCATGCGCCTGCTGCAGGAGACGGGCGAGGACTTGGTCGGCAAGCACGCCGTGGTCATCGGCCAGTCGAACATCGTTGGCCGGCCCATGGCGCTGGAATTGTTGATGGCGCGCTGCACCGTGACGATCTGTCATTCGGCGACACGTGACCTGCAGGGCATCGTGCGCCAGGGCGATATCGTGGTCGCCGGTGTGGGCAAGGCGAATTTCGTTCCTGGCGACTGGATAAAGCCGGGAGCGATCGTCATCGATGTCGGCATCAATCGCATGGCCGACGGAAAGTTGTGCGGCGACGTGGATTTTGCGACAGCGCAGGACGTAGCCAGCTGGATCACGCCAGTGCCCGGCGGTGTCGGCCCGATGACGATCGCGACACTGCTCGCCAATACACTGCGCGCCGCGCAGTGGCAGGCGAAGGGCTAGGCGAGTCAAGTGCTGCGCAGGTGCCAGGCTTTGGGTCGCGTGAAGGTCTGGATGCCGTAGGTCGACAGCGTGAGGCCGATTCCCGAATGCTTGACGCCTGACCACGGTAATCGCGGGCTGACGCGATCGCAGCAGTTCCAGTACACGCTGCCTGCTTCGACCTTGCCCAGGAGTTTCTTCGCCCGCCTTTCATTCGTGGTGTAGACGCCCGCGGTGAGGCCGTACTCCGTGTCGTTCATGAGGTCGACCGCCGCTTCGTCGTCCGCCACTGCCTGAAGGCCGATGATCGGGCCGAATGATTCGTCACGCATTACCAGCATCGAGTGATCGGTGTCGGCCAGAACGGTGGGCGCATACCAGTTGCCCTTGCCCTTCAGGACGTGGCCGCCAAGCAGCAGCGTGGCGCCTTTGCGCTTGGCATCCGCCACCTGTGCCTTGAGCACGGCCAGTTGGGGCTTGCGGGTGATGGCACCGATGTAGGTCGCCTCATCCCGCGGGTCGCCGACCTTGAAGCCCTTGACCTCGGTCACGAACGCCGCCACGAACGCGTCGTAGATCTTCTCGTGGATGTAGATGCGCTCTACGGAACAACATGATTGGCCGGTGTTGTAGAACGCGCCGTCGGCCAGGCCAGCCGCGGCCGCCTTCACATCCACGTCTTCGCAGACATAGACCGGATCCTTGCCGCCCAACTCCAGCTGGGTCTTGATCATCCTGCGGCCGGTACTGGCAGCGATCGCTGCACCGGTGCGATACGAGCCGGTAAAGAACACCCCGTCCACCGGCTGGCGCAGCAGCGCGGCACCGGTCTTGCCGTCGCCGATGATGGCGATGAACACATTGCGTGGAACGCCCGCTTCATGGAGCAAGTCGGCAATATGCTGGCCCGTAAGCGTGGCGTATTCCGACGGTTTGTAGAGAACGGCATTGCCGGCCGCGAGCCCCGGCACGAATACATTGCCGCCGACGAAGTAGGGATAGTTCCACGCGGAGATGTTGGCGATGACACCGAGCGGGATGTGTCCGATCCGCTCCTCCAGCCCGGCCTTGGCGTCGGCAAACACCTTCTCGTCGCGCAGGGCGCGCTCAGTTTGGGCGAGGAAGAAGTCGATGCGGCCGGTGAGGCCGTTCAATTCATTGCGCGATTGCCGCAGCGGCTTGCCGACTTCCGCCGTCAGCGTTCGCGCCAGAACATCCTGGCGCTCGATCAGCAATTGCCGAAACCTTGCGAGTATCGCAAGGCGATTCTTGATCGGCACCGCCGCCCACTTGGGTTGCGCGGCACGCGCCAGTTCGTACTTTGCGCGAACGGTCTTGAGGTTGTCGGCAGCGACTTCGGCGATGACCGCGCCGGTCGCGGGATTCGATATTTTCATGTCTTGGCTCTAGAGCGCGTAGGCGGCGGATTTGTGCTGCGTGGCCGCAGCGAGGAAGTCGTCGAGCAGCGGCGTGTCGTCGATGAACGAGGGGTCGCCGGGCGGGTGGAACTCAGGATGCCACTGTACGCCAAAGAGGTACGAGGGGCCGGTCCAGCGCACTGCCTCGACGATATGATCCGGCTCCGACCAGGCCTCGACGACAAGTTCACGTCCAAGATCCTTCACGGCCTGGTGATGAACTGAGTTGGTCTTCACCAGCATCGCACGCGGATATATCGACGCGAGTCCCGAGCCCGGCACAATGGACGTTGCGTGGCAATTGGCCGCATAGGTCGACTGCATGCGGTGCCGCAACGCATCCGGTCGCTGTGTCGGGATGTCCTGATACAGCGTGCCGCCCCGAGCCGCATTGATCACCTGTGCGCCGCGACACAATCCCAACACCGGCTTGCCCAGGGCCACGAACGCGTCCAGCAGCGCAATTTCATAAACGTCGCGAATGCGGTCACCATTCCATGCAGGATTCAGTGCGGTTTCGCCGTACGTTTCCGGGCACACGTCCGACCCACCCATCAGGACCAGGGCGTCGAGTTCGCGCGCGAAATCGTCCACGGTGATTCCGCTGCGCAGTCGTCGGGTTTCCCCATCGGGCGAGGGAACCATCAGCGCAAGGACTTCCCGCTGCATGAGCCAGTGCGCCACGTTTTGCTCGATGTACTGCAGCGTCATGCCCTGGAAGATCTTGCGCGGCTCGTCGCCGTGCAGGAAGGATGCCGAGATACCGACCTTGAGCATGGGCAGCGTTAACGCGGGTCGCGGCGATCAGATGGCCGCAATGAAAAGGTCTTCGAAATCCGCGGCCGTGCACTTGCGCGGATTGGTCTGGTGGCAGATGTCGGCGGTGGCCACTTCCACCAGACGGGGAATGTCCGCCGGAGTAACCTTTCGCGCGCCGTGATAGTCAGAGAGCTTGGCCGGAATCGCAAGTGACGCCTTCAACGTCGTCAGCCAGGCGATGAAGGCGATGGCGCGCGCCTCCGCGGTCCCATCCTCCGCGCCGGGCACGCCGGCCGCATGGGCAAGCTCGGCGAGCTTCGCGGTTGCCGACGGCAAATTGAAGCGCATGACGTGGTCGATCATGATGCCGTTGGCCAGGCCGTGATGCAGGTCCGCCACCGTCGACAGGGCATGCGCGCACGAATGCACGGC
>JBDTPJ010000054.1:0-24359 GCA_039932755.1 Betaproteobacteria bacterium | reverse complement strand
CCGGCACCAGCGCCGGATGCGCGACCCAGGTGCCGTCGTGCCCGTAGGTGGCCTCACGCTCCTTGTCGACCTTGACCTTGGCAAAGGCTTCCGCGTTGGCCACCTCATCGTTCTTCACCGGAATCTGCGCCGCCATGCCACCCATCGCATGGATATTGCGACGATGACAGGTCTTGATGCAGAGCTCGGCATAGCTTTTGAGGAAGTGTGTGGTCATCGTGACCAGCGCGCGGTCGGCAAGGCAGAAATCCTTGTTGTTGCGGAACTTCTTGATGCAGGAAAAAATGTAGTCCCAGCGGCCGCAATTGAGACCCGCGGAGTGCTCGCGCAGCTCGAACAGGATTTCGTCCATCTCGTAGGCGGCGACGATGGTCTCGATCAGCACGGTCGCCTTGATGGTGCCGGCGGCGATCCCCATGTCTTCCTGCGCCATGACGAAGATGTCATTCCACAGCCGGGCCTCGAGATGGCTTTCGAGCTTGGGCAGGTAGAAGTAAGGTCCGCTGCCGCGCGCCGTCAATTCCTTGGCGTTGTGGAAAAAATAGAGCCCGAAGTCGAAGATGCCTCCGGACACCAGCTGCCCGTCGATCTTGACGTGCTTTTCCGGAAGGTGCCAGCCTCGCGGGCGCACGAACAGCGTGGCCAGCTTGTCCTTGAGCGCGTACGACTTGCCCTCGGGGGACACGAAGTCGATCTTGCGGCGAATCGCATCGCGAAGATTGATGTGCCCCTGGATGTTGTTGTCCCAGCGCGGCGTGTTGGCGTCCTCGAAGTCCGCCATGAATACCTGCGCGCCCGAATTGAGCGCGTTGACGATCATCTTGCGGTCCACCGGCCCGGTAATTTCCACGCGCCGGTCGGCGATGTCGGCGCCAACGGGAGCGCACGTCCAGTCGCCTTCGCGCACGGCGCGCGTTTCGGGAAGAAACTCCGGTAACCTGCCCGCGTCGAAATCTGCCTGACGCACAACACGTTTGGCCAACAATTCGTCGCGCCGTCCACCGAACGCACGCTGCAGCCTGGCAACGAATGCCATGGCCTCCGGCGTCAGGATCTGTGCAAATTCAGACGTGATGCGCCCGGCAATTTCAATGCCGGGACCATAGGTAGGCGTGCTCATCGGGTGTCCTTGTCGGGTCGTCGTCCGCAATGCGTCCGGTGCGTCAAGTAGCGGCTACATCGACGCACGCGCAAGGCAGTTGCAGTGCAGCAATTCTACCCGATGGACGCGAGCGACCGTCGCGCTGCGGGCCGCTCCAGCATGCCTTGGCCGATCCCGCGATTGACGGCACTGACGACTGCGCGCAGCGTTGCCGTGACGATGTTCGGGTCGAGACCGACGCCATATACCGTCTGCTCGGAGCCGATGCGCAATTGCACATAGGCCACGGCGGTGGCATCCTCGCCGGCGCCAACGCCGTGCTCATGGTAATTCTGCACGTGGATGTCGAAGCCGCCATCGTGGCGCAGCGCGTCCACGAACGCGTCCACCGGTCCATTGCCCGAGCCCGTCAGCACCGTTTCGGTCCCGTCGATGATCAGGTGGGCACTCAATTGTTCGACGGTGCCATCGGCGACGTTGTGTTGCGCACGATGCCCCGCATAGGAAACAGGGAGCGTCGCCGCGACGTATTCGCGATCGAAGGCGGCGCGGATATCGGCGGGAATGAGTTCCTTCCCGGTGCCGTCCGTGATGCGCTGGATCACCTGGCTGAATTCGATTTGCAGAAGACGTGGAAGTGCAAGGCCGAAGTCGCGTTCGAGAAGATAGGCAATGCCGCCCTTTCCCGACTGGCTGTTGACGCGAATCACCGCGTCGTAGGTGCGGCCGACGTCGGCCGGATCGATAGGCAGGTAGGGCACATCCCACACGGGATTGCCGCGCGCCACTTCGGTCGCACGCGCAGCCAGGCCCTTCTTGATCGCATCCTGGTGGGATCCGGAGAAAGCGGTGAACACCAAGTCGCCACCGTAGGGGTGACGCGGATGCACCGGCAACTGGTTGCAATGCTCGACGGTGCGGATGATCTCGTTGATGTCGGAAAAGTCGATGCCAGGATCAATGCCCTGCGTGTACAGGTTCAAGCCCAGCGTCACCAGGCACACATTGCCGGTACGCTCGCCGTTGCCGAATAGGCAGCCCTCGATGCGCTGTGCGCCGGCCATCAGGCCCTGCTCCGCGGCGGCCACGCCGCAACCGCGATCATTGTGGGGGTGCAGCGAGAGAACGATGCCGTCGCGGCGCTTCAAGTGCCGCGACATCCACTCGATCTGGTCCGCGTAAATATTGGGCGTGGCCATCTCGACCGTCGCCGGCAGGTTGATGATCATCGGATGTTCCGCGGTCGGTTGCCATACGTCTCCAACGGCATCGCAGACTTCCACCGCAAAGTCGAGTTCCGTGCCCGTGAAGCTCTCCGGCGAATACTGGTAGACCCATTCCGTATCCTGCTGGGCCGCCGCGCAATCACGGATTATTTTCGCGCCATCGACAGCGATGGCCTTGATGCCCGCGCGGTCGAGTCCGAACACCACGCGACGCTGCGTCGTCGAAGTCGAATTGTAGAGATGCATGATCGCGCGTCGCGCGCCAATCAACGCCTCGAACGTGCGCTTGATCAGCGGCTCGCGTGCCTGAGTCAGCACCTGCACCGTGACGTCGTCCGGAATCAGGTCCTGTTCGACCAACTTGCGCGCGAAATCGAAGTCCGTTTGCGACGCCGCCGGAAAGCCGATTTCGATTTCCTTGTAGCCCAGCTTGACCAGCAACCGGAACATGCGCAGCTTGCGTTCGGCGTCCATGGGCTCGATCAGCGCCTGATTTCCATCACGCAAGTCCACGCTGCACCACACGGGCGGCTCGGAGATCACGCGCGACGGCCATGTGCGGTCCGGCAAGTTGATCGGCGTGAAGGGCTTGTACTTTGCGGTCGGTTCGATCGTCATGGCACGCTCTCTGGCGGAATGTCGCGATGGGGCTTATCGTCCTCCGGTGCTCCGGGGGACGCTACAGTGGCCGTACTCGAATTGAGGGATGGGGTTTATGTGCGCGCGGGGCGCAGCAGGAGCAGCAGACCGCCGAGGTCAAGCGCAAGCGCGGACGCGGAACCGATCCGGGCGCTGTTGGCGGTTGCGATAAGGCTGCTCATGTCCATGACACTAAACGAATTCTTGCATTGCCGCAAGGGGCTCAGCCTGCGGCCGGTCGCGCGGTACTGGCCGAAACGTGGGTGGCATAATCGCCGCGCGATGCTTACGCCCCCGCAGCCCTCGGACCCAGGCACTCTACTTACGCCGATTCCGTGGACATGGCGACGGCTTTTGCTGTTTGGTGCGTCGCTGGTGCTTGTTGCCGTCTGCGCGCACGCATTGACCTTGGCATCACCAGGCTTTTATTCCCACGACGAGTGGCAGAAGTTTGACCTGGTTAAATCAATCGGTTTCTGGCATTTCGCTGCGGACTATGGAACGCCCCAGGTCGGACCGGACTTCGGCTTTCCGATGCGGCCCATTGGGTTCCTGCAACAGGGCGTGGCTTCGCTATGGATGCAGTCCCATCCCTGGTTGGCGCATTTGGTCGGCGTCCTAAACCAAGCGTTGGCAGCACTGGTGTTTTGCTGTGTCCTGCGTCAGGCCGGGTTTTCCCTCGCAGTGGTCACGCTGGCCCCGACCCTGTTCGTGCTTTCCCCGTTGACGACACTCGCCACAGGATGGCTGGCGGCGTCATTCGACCAGCTCTATGTGGTCTTCCTGCTGACAGTGGCGGCCGTCCTCGTGACTTTGCGCGAGCGGGGGATCACGATGCCTGGCGCCGCGGTCATCCTCTTCGGGACCACCGCCGCATTGCTGTCCAAGGAAACTGCAATTGTCGCGCCAGGGGTCGTCCTCCTGATCGGCTTTGTGGACTGGTCGCGACATCGGCGCTCGTATAGCTGGCGACTCTACGGTGTGGCTTTTGCCCTGGTGTTGGCGCCGGTCGCGGCATACCTCTGGTACCGCGCCCCAGCCATTGCCGGTTCACTTCATGGGCACGGACTGCCCGTCTATACGCCCTCGCTAGCAAATGTGCCGGACAACGTGATCCGGTACTTTGCGTTCCCGTTTCTAGTCGATGTCGACGGAATGGGGGCCATGGTGTGGGTTTCGCCGGCGCGCGTGGTGGGTGCATTGGCCATCCACGCGATTCTGGTCGCAACGTTGTGCCTTCGCTTTGGCGGCTGGGTGATAGCAGCCTATCTTGGTGGCTATTTCCTCTTTCTCATTCCCGTGCTGCCTTTGCCGACGGTCAGCGATCACTATCTCTACGCATCGGGATTGATTACTGCATTGGCCTTGGCATTGGCACTCGAGCATGCCTTTATGCGTCGGTACCGCCTGCTTTCCGCGCTGCTTATCGCCTGCGCAGTGATGCTCGGCGTTCAAACGTATAGTATCGAGTCAATGATTTACGCGACCGGCGTGTGTCAATCGCGATTTCTGGATAGCCTCGACGCGCTGGTCAATCGCGGAGGGCCGGGAATTGGCACGATCCAGGTGACTTCCGATCCGGGCGCTCCCGAGCACATCGCCATGCGCTCCGTGTTCGCGCGGATTCGCTACGAAAAGGAGGGGACCGCGATGGTGCATTTCGGCACTACGCCAACCACGGAAGGACTAGCAAATGCCAATCCCGCTAGAACTCGCGTGCACCTGACCCAGGAATGCAAGCTTCGCGTCGATTGACGCGGCCAGGCTCTAGACCTCGCGTCCGACGGCGCCGCGCCTGCGCCGCAGCCACAGCCAGGCCGACACCACGTAGCCGGAAATTGCGTAGGCGACAAATCCCGCAAACAAGACGATGGCCGGCTGGTAGGACAGCAGTGCTATGAATACCGCGATCAAGAGTACCGCCACGAACGGCACGCTCTTGCGCAGGTTGATCGACTTGAAGCTCCAGTACTTCAAGTTGCTCACCATCGTCAGCCCGGCGAAAACCGTGACCACCCATGCGTACCATTTGATCGCTATGGGATCGAGGTTGTAGTCATCCGCAATCCAGACAAAGCCGGCGACGAGTGCCGCTGCGGCCGGGCTGGGAATGCCGGTGAACCACCGCTTGTCCGCGACTTCGAGCAACGTGTTGAAGCGCGCCAGCCGCAATGCGGCGCACACGCAGTACACGAAGGCCGCAAACCAGCCCAGCTTGTCCATGTCACGCAGTACCCATTCGTATATCACCAGCGCGGGCGCCGCACCGAACGACACCATGTCAGACAAGCTGTCGTATTCGGCGCCGAACGCGCTTTGTGTCTTGGTGAGTCGCGCGACGCGGCCGTCCAGCGTATCGAGCGCCATCGCAATGAAGATGGCAAAGGCGGCGCGGTCAAAGGTGAGGTTCATCGCCTGCACGATGGCGTAGAACCCCGCGAACAGGGCGGCCGTCGTGAACAGGTTGGGCAGCAGGTAGATGCCGCGGCGGCGAATGCGGTTCTTCTGCAGCATGCGTTCCTGGGTGTAGTCGTCGTGCATGGCTTCGGCAAGACTAGCAGCTAGGCTCGCCGCTCACAATCGAAAGCGTGTCTTCGGGTGCGCTTTCAGGGAAGTTCCGCCAGGACGGTTTCAGTGGCGGCGACGACGTCACCCACCGCCACGCGCGGCTTGGCCGCCGGGTCCAGGTAGACATCGACGCGTGAACCGAAGCGGATGAATCCAAAACGCTGACCGCGCGCAAGCGTCGCGCCCGCGTCGACGTAGCAGAGAATGCGCCGTGCGACGAGCCCGGCAATCTGCACGCACGTAACATCCTGGCCGGACGACGTGCGCAGATGCAGAGCATTGCGCTCGTTCTCGAGCGACGCCTTTTCCAGGGCGGCGTTGAGAAAACTGCCCGCGTGATACCAGCGATTGACGACCGTGCCGTCCACCGGGCTGCGATTGGAATGCACGTTGAACACGTTCATGAACACGCTGATCTTGAGTGCGTCGCGCTCGAGATAGGGGTCGCGCGTCGTTTCGACGATGACGACACGGCCATCCGCAGGCGACAAGACCGACTTGGCACCCTGCGGAATGGTGCGCGGCGGGTCGCGAAAGAATTGGAGGATGAAAAAAAAGACAAACCAGGCCAGCACCGCGAGGACGAACCAACCCATGGCGGTCAACACCACAGCGACGACGAAAGCGAGGCCCAGGAACGGCCAGCCTTCGCGGGCTATGAGCGGATGCGGATAATTGTCATTCATCGCGGCGAGTACTGCGCAGGTGTGGGTAACGACGGGCGGATTATGCCCTACCTGCCAGTCCGGCAGGCTGCCGGGCTACTTGATGGCGTCGTCGATGCGCTTCGACTGCTCCGCCGCCTGCTCCCTGACCGTGTCCTGCATTCCGCGCGCTTTCTCGAGCGCATTCAACGGTGCCGGGGTGACGGTCGTCACGTCGGGCTGGACCCCTGTGGCGCCAACTCCCGGCCCACGCACGGAATTTGCCGCAGGCCGCGGCTGCTTTTCAATCTCCCCCAGCAAGCCGTACTGCTTCAGCGCATCCTTGGATAGCCATGCGACGATGACCAGCGCCAGCAGTACCACGATCAAGCCCACCCAACCGCCCTGCTTCCCGGTGCCTCGGTGCCGCTGGTTCATGAAGCCTCCGCCGCGCGCGTCTAGTTGCGCGTCTGGTCAACCAGTTTATTCCTTTTGATCCAGGGCATCATCGAGCGCAGTTTTTCGCCAACCACCTCGATCGAATGTTCCGAGGTGATGCGGCGGCGCGACAAGAGCGTCGGCGCGCCGGCGCGATTTTCAAGGATGAAATCCCTGGCGTATTCGCCGGTCTGTATGCGCGTCAGCATCTCCTTCATCGCCTTCTTGGTCTCGGCGTTGACGATTTTCGGGCCACTCACGTACTCGCCGTACTCTGCGTTGTTCGAGATCGAGTAGTTCATGTTGGCAATGCCGCCCTCGTAGATCAGGTCGACGATCAACTTCAGTTCGTGCAGGCATTCGAAGTACGCCATCTCGGGCGCATAGCCGGCCTCGACTAGCGTCTCGTAGCCGGCCTTGATCAGTTCCACCGTGCCGCCGCACAGCACCGCCTGTTCGCCGAAGAGGTCGGTCTCAGTTTCCTCGCGGAAGTTGGTCTCGATGACGCCGGCGCGCGCACCGCCGATGGCCGCGGCATACGACAGCGCGACATCGCGCGCCTTCTTCGACGCATCGTGATGCACGGCGATCAACATCGGCACGCCGCCGCCTGCAACATAAGTCGAGCGCACCGTGTGTCCGGGCGCCTTGGGCGCGATCATCACCACGTCCAGGTCGGCGCGCGGCTTGACCTGGCCGTAATGAATGTTGAAGCCGTGTGCAAACGCCAGCATCGCGCCCTTCTTGATGTTGGGTTCGACATCGGCGGCGTAGGTGGCCGCGATGCTTTCATCGGGCATTAGCATCATGACGATGTCCGCACTCTTTACTGCATCGGCAACTTCCGCAACCTTGAGGCCCGCCTTCTTGGCCTTGTCCCAGGACGCGCCACCCTTGCGCAGGCCGACGGTGACCTTGATGCCCGAGTCGTTGAGGTTCTGCGCGTGCGCGTGACCCTGCGAGCCATAGCCGACGATCGTGACCTTCTTGCCCTTGATCAACGACAGGTCAGCATCTTTTTCGTAGTAGACCTTCATCATGATTTTCTTCCTATTTCCTCTTTAATCGTCATCCCCGCGAAAGCTTGCCCTCGACCAGATCGGGGCGGGGACCCAGTGCCTTAATTTGAATCAGCGGATTCCCGCCTTCGCGGGAATGACGATGTTGGTTGGATGTGCGTATTGTAATGTCGTCGTAATATCGAAAATTGTTGCCGGAATCCTAAACCCGGAGGATCCGTTCGCCGCGACCGATGCCGGAGGCACCCGTGCGGACGGTCTCGAGGATCACACCGGGCTCGATCGACTGGATGAACGCGTCGAGCTTGCTGCCAGTACCGGTCAGTTCGATGGTATAGCTCTTGTCGGTGACGTCGAGGATGCGCCCGCGGAATATGTCCGCCAGGCGCTTCATCTCTTCGCGATCCTTTCCCGACGCGCGCACCTTAACCAGCATCAACTCGCGCTCGATGTGGTTGCCCTCGGTCAGGTCCACGACCTTCACCACTTCGACCAGCTTGTTCAGCTGCTTGGTGATCTGCTCGACGACATCCTCGGAGCCGACAGTGACGATGGTCATCCGCGACATCGTAGGATCTTCCGTCGGCGCCACCGTCAGCGACTCGATGTTGTAGCCGCGCGCGGAAAACAGCCCCGAGATTCGCGACAATGCACCTGCCTCGTTTTCCACGAGTATCGAAAGAATATGTCTCATCACAGTTCTTCCGCCAGGATCATTTCGCTCAAGCCCTTTCCCGCCGCAATCATCGGGAACACGTTCTCGGTCTGGTCGGTGATGAAATCGAGGAACACCAGCCGCTCGGTCTGCTTGAGCGCCTCCTTCAGCGCTCCCTCGACGTCAGCCGGCTTTTCGATCTTCATGCCGACGTGGCCGTAGGCTTCGGCCAGCTTCACGAAATCGGGCAGCGCGTCCATGTACGACTCCGCATAGCGGTTGCCGTAGAAGAACTGCTGCCACTGCCGCACCATGCCCATGTACCTGTTATTGAGGTTGATGATCTTGATCGGCAGGTGATATTGCTTGCAGGTGGACAGTTCCTGGATGCACATCTGGATTGAAGCCTCACCCGTCACGCAGGCTACCGTCGCACCCGGATTGACCATCTGCACGCCCATCGCCGCCGGAAGCCCGAACCCCATCGTGCCCAAGCCTCCGGAATTGATCCAGCGCCGAGGCTTGTCGAACTTGTAGTACTGCGCCGCCCACATCTGGTGCTGCCCGACGTCGGACGTGACGAACGCATCGCCCTTGGTGAGCTCGTACAGCTTCTGGATGACGAACTGTGGCTTGATGAGTGCGCTCTTCGTGTCGTACTTCAGGCAATCCTTGCGCTGCCATTCCTTGATGTCGGCCCACCAAGCCTTCAACGACACGGGGTCTGGCCGCTGCGGCGACGACTCGATCAGCTTCAGCATTTCGTCCAGCACGTCGGCGACGTAGCCGACGATCGGCACGTCCACCTTAACGCGCTTGGATATGGACGACGGATCGATGTCGATGTGGATGATCTTGCGGTCGCTGCGGAAGAAGTGTTCCGGATTGCCGATCACGCGATCGTCGAAACGCGCGCCCACGGCGATGAGCACGTCGCAATTTTGCATCGCCATGTTCGACTCGTACGTCCCGTGCATGCCCAGCATGCCGGTGAATTGCGGATCCGTGGCCGGAAAGCCGCCGAGGCCCATCAGCGTGTTGGTGCAAGGAAAGCCCAGCAGCCGCACCAGGCGCGTGAGTTGCGACGACGCGTTGTTGAGCACCACGCCGCCACCGGCGTAGACCATCGGCCGCTTGGCGTCGAGCAACAGCTGAACCGCCTTCTTGATTTGGCCGGAGTGTCCCTTGGTGACAGGATTGTAGGAGCGCAACGAGACCGTCTTCGGATAGGAGAACTCGGTCGATGCCTGCGTCACGTCCTTGGGGATGTCGACCAGCACCGGACCGGGCCGACCCGTTGCGGCGAGATAGAACGCCTTCTTGATCGTGACCGCCAGGTCGTTCACGTCCTTCACCAGGAAGTTGTGCTTGACGCAGGGTCGCGTGATGCCGACCGTGTCGCACTCCTGAAACGCGTCCTGCCCGATCGCGTGCGTCGGCACCTGGCCGGTGAGCACCACCATCGGGATCGAATCCATGTAGGCGGTGGCAATGCCAGTCACCGCATTGGTTACACCCGGTCCCGAGGTGACCAACGCGACGCCCGTCTTGTGCGACGAGCGGGAGTAGCCGTCGGCCGCATGGACCGCGCCCTGTTCATGGCGCACGAGGACGTGCTTGACGACTTCCTGTTTGAATAGTTCGTCGTAGATGTTGAGAACCGCACCACCCGGATACCCGAAGACGTAATCGACGCCTTCTTCCTGGAGGCAGCGGATGACGATTTCGGCACCCGTGAGTTGCATGGCTTTGGCCTAGCGTAAATGAGTCTCGCCCCGTCAGCCCGCACGTGCGGATACCCGGGACATGTCTGAATTACATTGCGCACAGGGGTTGGTGTGCACGAAACCTAGGCTTTTCGTAGGGTTGAAAGCCGCGATTCGCGATACTTAAGCAAACACCGGACGCATTCCAGGGGAAGCTCCCCGAAGCTTGTGGCCTCGACGGAGGGAACTCGAACGGCTGTATTTTGCAGTACAGCAACCGAATCTCGCGACCCGGAAACAAGACATTAGCGGGAAATCCCCCTGCCGGTCAAGGCGCTCCGCCCGTCGAGTGCTGTGGTGCAGCATCGAACGCCCCGCAATTCTTAAGGGCATGCTCAGTTTTGACCCTATAATCTTTGGCTTTTGCGCTCCGGATCGCCCAAACTGGCAACTCCACAGGAAATTTCTGGTTTTCTCGCACAAGTCGAACGACGCGCCTTCAAGCAGGCGATGTTCGCCGTGCGCGACGAGGACGCGGCGCTCGATGTCGTGCAGGATGCAATGCTCAAGCTGGCCGAGAAGTACGCTGCCAAGCCCGTGGCGGAACTGCCGATGCTATTCCAGCGCATCCTGCAGAACACCATTCACGACCATTTCCGGCGCCAGAAAGTGCGCAATACCTGGACGACGCTGCTCTCGGCATTCGGGAAAGGTGATGAAAAGGACGACGATTTTGACATTTTGGAAACTTTATCGGCAAAATCGGATTCCACCGCGACGGTCGATCCGGCAAAACAGTTCGAACAAGCTCAGATTGTCGGATTGATTGAACAGGCACTGATGCGGCTGCCGTCGCGTCAACGCGAAGCGTTCCTGCTACGTTATTGGGAGGAGCTGGATGTGGCGGAAGCCGCCGCGGCAATGGGTTGTTCCGAAGGAAGTGTCAAAACCCATTGCTCCCGCGCTGTCCACGCACTGGCTCTGACCCTGAAGGCCAAGGGATTGCACCTATGACTGCCCAAGACGACGATTTCGCCAAAAAATTAACGGGTTACCTGGACCAGGGCGCCGCCGGACTCAAGGCCGGCACGGCCTACCGCCTGCAACAGGCGCGGGCTCTTGCGGTCGCGCGCTTGGGCGAACCCGCGGGTGCGTTCAATCCCGTGCAGGTCTCCGGATCACGGCTCGCGCACGCGTTCGCTGGCGGCGGCGTTGACGGCTCGGGTGGCGGACGCCCGCTGTGGACCAGTGCGCGCCTTTGGCTGGGAATTGCCATCATTGCAGCCGCGGTATTCGGCTATCAGCAATGGCAGGCCTACCAGCGGGTGAACGAGATCGAGGAACTTGACGCCCAGATCCTGTCGTCGGACCTGCCTATCGACGCGTACCTGGACAAGGGATTCCGAAATTGGCTGGCTCACGACGAAGAGTGACTACCGCAGGACAGGAACCGACTCCGGCACGACCAAAAACCAGGGCCACGTTGGGTGTCGCTCCGCTGCGCTTCGTGCTGGCGCTCGTCCTGTCCGCTACGTTCGCATTCGTCGTTACCCCGGCGCAAGCCCAGATCACGATGCGTTCGCCGTCGTGGTCCCAGTTGTCTCCGCAGGAACAGTCCGTCCTTTCCCCGCTCGCCCCGGATTGGGAAAAGCTCGACGCGCAGCGCAAGCAGAAATGGCGTGGCCTGGCGCATCGCTATCCCAAGATGGCGCCGGAGGAACAACGGCGGGTGCAGCAACAAATGCGGTCGTGGGCGGAGCTCTCACCGCAGCAGCGCGCCACTGCGCGTGAGCAATACAAGGACATCAAGCAACTGCCGCCCGAGAAGAAGGCCGAAGCCCGGCAGCGTTGGCAGGAGTATCAAAACCTGCCGCCGGAGACCAAACGTGAACTCGCCATGAAACCGGCGGCACCGTTGAGTCGCGCGCCCAGTGCAACTACTGGCGTTCCGGGCAAGCCGCTCAGTTCGCAGCCCAGTTCACGACCCAGTTCGCCGCCGACGCCGGTTTCCGCTTCTCAACCCGGTACGGTACCCGTCCCGCCCCCGGCGCCGCAGACGGTCCCGGCTCCCCCCGCCTTACCGGCAGCACTCGGCACCAAGCCTTGACGGACACGGTGCCTGCCGCACCGGCCACCACGCCGCGTGCCGGCCTGCTGGCGCGTCTGGGCGCAGCGTTTTACGAAGCCCTGCTGGCCACCGCCCTGGTCTTCATCACTGGTTTCCTCATGCTCCCATTGGTCTCCCCGGGAACGGCGGCCACGGCCACTGAGCTTAGCGTGCCGCCGGTGCCCGTCCGGGTGATTATGTTTTGCGTGTTGTTTTCGGTCGTGGCCCTGTACTTCGTCTGGAGCTGGACTGGCGGCCGGCGCACGCTGCCGCTGAAAACGTGGCGTATGCGCGTCGCGCAGCCCGACGGCTCACCACCGACGCGCAGAGTCGCGCTATTGCGCTATCTCGCCGCATGGATCGGGCCTGCGCTCGCACTCATTGCGTTTGTGATCCTGCGCGAAACCGGGCACGGCAACCTTGCGCTCATCCTGCTCGCATTCAATTTTGGGTGGGCGCTGATCGACCCCGACCGCCAGTTCCTGCACGACCGCATCGCCGGCACTCGCATCCTAAAGGACGTCCGCGCGGAGAGCTAAACCTTGGGCCGGGCGAGGACAACGCCCACCGCAATGAGCACCATCCCGGCAATGGCGAGGGCGTCCAGCGTCTCTCCGAATATCAGCCACGATTGCACCGCGGTCACGGGCGGAACCAGGTAGAACAGTCGCGCGACGCCGGACGCCGCACCATGGCGCAACAACCAGTACAGGAGGCTGATGGCGCCGACCGAGAGCACCACCACCGACCAGCCCAATGCAAAAATGAAGGGCGGCGCCCATTGCACCGCGCGCGACTCGAACAGCAGCGCCATGGGCGCGTAGACAAGCGCGCAGGCCGCAAACTGGATGACCGCGCCACTGCGCAAGTCGACATGGCCCGCATGGCGCTTCTGGTAGAGCGTGCCTACACTGATGCCGACCAGCGCGATGGCAGATGGCAAGAGGCCGTTGTGCCCGCCCGCAAAGTCGACCTTGTGTCGTATGACCAAGTAGACGCCAGCCAAGCCCAGCGCAAGTCCCAGCCATTGGCGCGCCACGACGCGCTCGTGCAGCCACAGGAATGCCAGGAAGACCGTCAGGATGGGCTGCAGTCCGACCAGCATTGCGCTGGTGCCCGCTGGCATTCCGCCATCCAATGCAACGAACACGCCGCCAAGGTACAGGCCGTGGACGAGAAGTGCTGCGATAGCGACGTGCGCGTAGTCCGACGGCGCCTGTGGCCAAGGCGCGCGCGTCGCCAGGGCGACTGCCAGCATCAACACACCGACCAACAGGAACCGGTAGAGCAGGAACGTGAGCGGCGGCGCATAGGGCAGGCCGTACTTCGCGCTGATGAAGCCGGTGCTCCACAGCAGGACGAACAGCGCGGGAAAAAAAGCTGCTCCGCGTGGGCGCATCGGCGCCGGTTCAACCACCGGCAGAACGGTAGAGGTCGGGCCGATGGATCTCCATGAACCGCTCAGGATGCGGGAGAGGCACGAAACCGCATTTCGTATAGAGGGCATGCATGTCGCGCGTGGCGAGCAGGTACCGGCGAAGGCCGGTCAGCGCCGGATGCGTGAGCGCGGCGGTCATGAGCCACGTCGCAAGTCCGGTACCGCGATAACCAGTAAGCACGAACACGTCCGCAAAATAGGCGAATGTGGCACCGTCGGTCACCACGCGTGCAAATCCGATCTGGCGGCCGTCCCGGTATAGCCCGAAGTTGAGCGATCCGGCAAGCGCGCGCTCCACCACGTCGCGCGGAACGCCGGGGGACCAGTAACTCTGCGTGAGAAAGGCGTGAATCACGTCCACGTCGAGCCGATCACGGGCGGTCGATATTTCATCGGAACCACGCGCCATGGTGAAAGGCGCTTCGATCGCGGCGACTGGCACGGGCAGGCGCTTATTGCTGTAACTGCGGCTTGTTGCGTGCCGCGAGATAGCGCGCCACACCGTCCACGATTTCCCTTTTCGCCTCCTCGGCGCCAACCCAGCCCGCAAGTCTTACCCACTTGCCCGGCTCGAGGTCCTTGTAGTGCTCGAAGAAGTGGGCAATCTGCGCGGTGGCGAGCTCCGGCAGATCGCGCGGCGATTGCACGTGGCGGTAGAGCGAGGAAAGCTTGTCTATAGGAACGGCAAGAATCTTGGCGTCGCCGCCTGCTTCGTCGTCCATCTTGAGCATGCCGATCGGACGGCAGCGCACGACAACGCCGGTAATGATGGGCACGGGCGAGAGCACGAGCACATCGCAGGGGTCGCCATCGTCGGACAACGTGCACGGCACGTAGCCGTAGTTGCACGGGTAGTGCATCGCAGTGGACATGAAGCGGTCCACGAACACGGTACCCGATTCCTTGTCGACCTCGTACTTGACCGGATCCCCGTGCATCGGGATTTCGATCACGACATTGCAATCGTTGGGAACGTCTTTGCCGGCCGGAACGCGGTCGAAGCTCATCGCAGGACTTTCGCGGGAACAGAATCGGACTGCCAAAAAATCACGATATCATAGGTCCGCGGCGCGTCTCCACAACATTGCATCGTGCATTGCGCCATTTCCTGGTGCGTGTCCCTTCCAGCATGCGGGCCCCCGGGAGGAAGTCGGAACCTTGGGGCAAATTGGATAAAACGTGGTTTATTCGCTGGGCGATGATCGGGTTGAATTTCGCGGTGTCGGGCACTTCGTTGCGCCGGACGCGACGCTTGTCGGCAACGTCGTGCTGGAGCATCAGGTCTCGGTCTGGTTCCAGGCGGTGATCCGGGGTGACAACGACCGCATCCACATCGGTGCGGGTTCGAACATCCAGGATGGCTCGGTGCTGCATACGGATGCGGGCATCCCGCTCACCGTCGGAAATGCCGTCACCGTCGGGCACCAGGTGATGCTGCACGGCTGCACCATTGGCGAAGGCTCCCTCATCGGCATCAAGGCCGTCGTTCTCAACGGCGCCGTGGTGGGGCGGGAGTGCCTCATCGGCGCCTGCTCGCTTATCCCCGAAGGTAAGGTCATTCCCGACCGTTCGCTGGTCATGGGGACGCCCGGCAAAGTGGTCCGCACGCTCACTGACGTGGAAGTGGCGGAACTTCGTGCCATTGCAGAGGGCTACGTGGTCAATGCAAGGCGATATCGTGCGCTCCTGCGCGCGGACACCGCGCCCGTAGTCGAATCCGCAACGGGTAGTCGACGCATCTAATCGGTTGTCCGAGATCAACATGCCCGAAGAGACCGCCATGCGCCGCCATTCCCTGTCCGTCGTGATCGTCCTTTCGATCGTCATTGCCGCCTGTCTCACCGGAATGGCGCTGGCCCAGAGCCCCGAACGCAAGGACGAGGCCCAGACGGAATCCACCCCCCTCGGTCCATTCAAGCGCATCGAGATTTCCGGCTCGGCGGTGGTCACCCTGGTGCAGGACACCAACGGCCCCTTGGTGGCCAGCGTGCCGCAAACTCAAGGTACCCAGGTGACCGTCAAGGTGCAGAAGGAAACGCTGATCATCAAGGCGGCGGACGGCTCGCGCTGGTGGGGCAACCTGTTTGGTCGCGGTCCGTCCGGCACGGCCCAGATCACCATTCATTTCAAGGAACTCGAACGAATCGATGTCTCTGGCGGGATAAAAATCTTCGCGCGCGCGATCAACGTCCCGGCGTTGCACATCGAGGGCTCGGGCGGCACGACGATCCAGATCGACGACCTGCGTGCAACGACGTTGACGGTAAACGGAACCGGCGCACTGAAGGCCGAACTCGCGGGACAGGTTACCGACCAGAATCTGTCGGTTTCCGGTGCCGCGGATTACCAGGCCGCGAAGCTTGTCAGCGACAACGCAACAGTCGAAGTCAGCGGTGCCGGCAAGATCGTGGTTCATGCCCGGAAAAAACTCCAGGTCAGTGTCTCCGGCGCGGGCGTGGTCGAATACCTGGGCGATCCGGTCGTGCGCGAAAGCATCAGCGGCGCCGGACGCCTCAAGCGACGTGAAAGCGCCGAGGTATCCATTCCGCACCTCGCCCTTGCCAACTGAATCGTCCAGCGACATCCCGGGCACGCACGGTAGCGCCCGGCGCCGTCATCGCCGGCCGGGGGGATCCGCACAATCATATGGCTCAATGCACGGCGTTCACTGAGGGCAGCGCTGTATCCCCCTTGAACAACAGCGGCAACCCGGTGTCCGGATCGCGGTCCGCATGCACACCCGCGATGACGCGAACATCCGTCACCCGGCACTCGGCCAGCAGGTCGGTCAACATGGCCACGACGTCCTCGACGCGATCGAGCGGATAGAGCGGGCAGCGAAAGCCCTCCGCCTCGCGCGGATCGAAGGGTGAGGACAGGGACAAGCGAACCTCGCCGCCACCGATTGCATCCGGCGCACGATGGGCGCTGATCACCGCCGTCGGCTCGCCTACCGATGCACGCAATTTGCGAATGGCATTGCTGGCAAAGATCTGAGCGCCAACCTCGCGCTGGGACGCACGACCCTGCCGCGCCGCACGTAGCAAGGTCTGTGGCGCCCGCGGAAGCGCAAGCACCGAAACGCCGGGGGCGACAGCCGAGTTGGCCAGCTGCCGCCCGAGCGCATGCGCGAACGGTATTCCCCATTTGCCGACACCGTTGTCGGCCAGCAGGTTGGCGTCAGGCGCAGCGATCGCGCTCCCCAGCAGGAATCGCAAATGCACCGTTTCCGGGCCGCGCAAAAGGGTGATCGGGGCCGGCTCAAGTTCGCGCATCGGCGCAATCGCTTCCGGCAGCGCACGCCAGGAGTGGATTTCCGGCAATCGCACGAGGTCGATAGCGGCGGCGGAAGTGAGAACATTCGCCAACGCGAATGTGAGGTTTCCGGACAACGCGCCGTTTTCGCGCAGGATGGCGGTCAGCGCGGCAGCGTCATCGAGTACGCCGCAAATAGTCGCTTGCGCGAGTGATTCACCTTCCGCGCCGACAACGATCACCAGCGGTATCGCAAATACGGTCACGGCCATCGTGTTCTCGGCGCGCCCGACGCCACCCAACGGCTGCTCGCATTCGACCAAGAGCCGCCACAGGTGCCGATGAATGGCCACACTTGGCGCTGTCGCGAATAAGGCGGCCAGGCGTTCTCCCTGTCCCGGTGCGAGCATTTCGCGCAGCGCCCGCACGACCTGTCCATCCAATGCGGCGGCCTCCTGTCCCTGCGCCGACTGGCTCGCTGCGGCAAGCGCATGCAGGCGCGCACACTCCACTGGAGCGGCGTCGGGAAAGGTGCGTGGGTCGTCCAATTCAGGCATCGCGATGGGTTGGTGGAACACTGAACAGAAACCTTCAACTCGCGCATTTTCGCATGCGCGATTCCCGCGCGCGATATAAACACAACACGGCGAATCCGGTGATCACGGCCGCACCTGCAAAACATAAACGTCTGTCGGCGAACCAGCGTTCCGATCGCGCAAGCGTCCATCCCGCGGCCAAAACATTGGGCAGGATTCCCACACCAAAACCAGCATCACCAGCGCGCAGTACGCCACGCGCACCGTGCGCAACCAGTGGAATCGCCCGCAGCAACAGCATCATGTTGGCCAGGACATTCAGCCTGCGTTGGATCGGGGCAAGCGCAACGGCGAAGGCCGCGCGACCGGCGGCGCCAGACGCGGCGCCGAGGAGCGCCTTGCCGTGTTCCTGCTCAACCTCTCCAAGCGCTACCGGTGCCGTGGCTCCTCGTCGACCGAATTCGTGCTGCGCATGACCGCGGAGCAAATCGGCAGCTACCTTGTCCCTCCAGGGCCACGTCGCCGGAGGGGTCAAGGCGCATTTGGACCGCGCTTGATGCAGCGCAGTCTCCGGCGAGTCCGGCATTGCGTTGACATGCATCAATGCACAAACACCTCCAGGGTGTACGATGAAACTCGCACCGTCCCTGAGGAGATCGCGATGTACGCTCACCTGCTGGTTCCGACGGATGGCTCGAAGCTGTCCGACAAGGCCGTCGTGCATGCGATTTCATTGGCGCGCGCACTCCACGCAAAAGTCAGTTTCTTTTACGCGTCCCCGGACTACCCCATGCCCGCGTATTCGGAAGGAGTCATCTACGAGCCGATCTCCAGAAAAGAGTACGCCCAGCTTGCGCGCAAGGAAGGGGACAAGGTTCTCGAACGCGCGATGGCGAAAGCCAAAGCTGTGGGACTCGAATGCAAAGGCGTGCAGTCGATCGCCGCGTCACCCTGGGAGGCAATCCTCCAGGCAGCGAAACGCTCGAAGTGCGATTGCATCGTGATGGCATCGCATGGTCGCCGCGGGCTTACGGCCATGCTGTTAGGGAGCGAGACGCAAAAGGTCCTCACCCATTCGAAGCTGCCCGTATTGGTGGTTCGGTAGCCCGCGACCCGATATCGCTTTCAATTGCGATTCGGGCGGACGGTGAGCAGCGAAATGGAACGCCGCTTAAGAAAGGCGACGCTCATTTCGCGCATCTTGAAGCGGGATCACTCTTGTGCCAGGAGGTGGTAGCGACCGGCGTCGGGTACAATGCTGTTTTTCCTAGCAAAAACAGCATCATGCGCATCTCTGCTTTCTACGTTTCCACCTTGAAGGAAGCGCCCGCGGAAGCGGACGTCTTGAGCCAGAAGCTCATGCTTCGCGCCGGCCTCATCAAGAAGCTGGGCAGCGGCCTCTACTCTTGGATGCCGCTCGGCCTCATCACGTTGCGCAAGGTCGAGCAAATCGTCCGCGAGGAGATGAATCGCGCGGGCGCGCTTGAAGTGGTGATGCCCGTGATCCAGCCAGCCGAGTTGTGGCAGGAATCCGGGCGCTGGGAAAAGATGGGCCCCAACATGCTTCGTCTCAAGGATCGGCATGAGCGTGACTTCATCGTCGGGCCTACGCACGAGGAAGTGATCACCGATATCGTGCGCCGCGAAATCCGCAGCTACAAGCAACTGCCGATCAATTTCTACCAGATCCAGACCAAGTTCCGCGACGAGATACGGCCGCGCTTTGGCGTCATGCGCTCGCGTGAATTCGTGATGAAGGACGCGTATTCGTTCGACGCGGACGAAGCCGGCATGCTGGTCTCGTACCGCAAGATGTACGAAGCCTACGCGCGCATATTCACGCGGATGGGATTGCAATTCCGCGCGGTGGACGCGGATTCGGGCGCCATCGGCGGCGCAGTGTCTTGCGAATTCCAGGTGCTCGCCGACTCGGGTGAAGATGCCATTGCGTACAGCACCGGCTCCGACTACGCCGCCAATGTGGAAAAGGCCGAGGCGCTCGCGCCGGCTCCTTCACGCCCTGCGGCCGCCGAGTCCAAGGCGCGGGTTCCGACACCGGGTGTTGCGACTTGCGAAGGTGTGGCGAATCTGCTGCAGTTGCCCCTCGCCCGCACAGTGAAGTGCTTGATGCTGTGGGCCGATGGCCGTGTGCACATGCTGCTTCTTCGCGGCGACCACATGGGCAACGAGGTAAAGTTCGGCAAGCTGCCAGGCATGGAAGGTTGGCGCATGGCCTCCGAAGCCGAAATAATCGAAGCCACGGGTTGCAAGCCGGGCTATCTGGGACCCGTTGGGATCCCGAAGGAAATGCCGTTGCTCGTCGATCGCTCGGTTGCCGTGATGGCCGATTTCATCTGCGGCGCCAACGAGCCCGACTACCACCTTCGTGGCGTGAACTTCGGGCGCGACTGCCGCGAACCCGATCTGGTGGCGGACATTCGCAACGTGGTCAAGGGCGACCCGTCGCCGGACGGCAAGGGGACGCTCGACATCCTGCGCGGCATCGAAGTCGGCCACGTGTTCGCTTTGGGACATCTGTATTCGGAGGCGATGGGTGCAACTTTTCTCGACGCAAATGGTCAGTCCCAAGTGCTCGAAATGGGCTGCTACGGTATCGGCTGCACCCGCGTCGTCGCTGCCGCCATCGAGCAGAATCACGACGACAAGGGGATCATCTGGCCCATGCCGCTGGCGCCATTCACCGTAGCCATCGCGCCGGTAGGCTACGACCGCAACGAAGCGGTCAAGGCACTGGCCGATACGCTACATGACGAACTCGCGGCGGCAGGGGTGGAAGTGCTGCTCGACGACCGCGGCGAACGTCCTGGCGTGATGTTTGCTGACCTCGAGTTGATCGGCATTCCGCATCGCATCACGATCGGCGACCGGAGCCTCAAGGAAGGCAAGGTCGAATACCAGGCGCGGCGCGATACGGCGGCCACTTCAATTCTGGTCGGGGACATTGCCGCATTCATTCGCGAACGGACTGCGCGCTGACATTGCATACGGAACTTGCCTGGATGCTTTTACACACTGACACGCACCACATGCTACGCACGGCCTTGCCGCGATATGGGCATCTGCCTGTACTGATGGCCGCGCTCGCGCTCATTTGCTCGCTCATGTCGTTGCCGGCCAGCGCGGGTGCGCAGGCCGAGGAAAAGCTCGCGCCCTCGGTCGTTGCGGGCCTGGCAAAGGCCATCGCGGACGCACCCATTCCCGCCAACTATGCCAATCGCGGCGACGTCTGGCCCTGGATCAGGGAGATGTCGCCCCGGATCGCCCACAAGGTGCAAAGCGAATCCGAGCGGCGCGACTTGCTCGCCACCGTCCACTACGAGTCGACGCGCGCCGGACTCGACCCACAGATGGTGCTGGCCGTCATCTATCACGAAAGCGGATTCAAGAAATTCGCCTTTTCCATAGCGACGGCGCGGGGCTACATGCAGGTGATGCCCTTCTGGGTAAAGCAGATCGGAACGCCCGACCAGAACCTGTTCAATCTGCGCACCAACCTGCGCTATGGCACCGTGATCCTCCGGTATTACTTGGACATAGAGAACGGCGACTACTATCGCGCGCTGGGCCGCTACAACGGCAGCCTCGGCCGACCGGAATATCCGAATGCCGTGCTGGCCGCGATGAACCGGCACTTCCAGTATTCGCCGGCGGCAACGACCGCGGCCAATGCCGCAGGTGCATCCACTCCAAGGTGAGCGCCGCGGCGAGCCCGGCTGCAGCGTTTTCGATTCCACCTACAGCGCCGGCACGCGCGCGCTATCGCGGCCGTTTTGCACCGTCACCAACGGGGCCCCTGCACTTCGGTTCGCTCGTCGCGGCACTCGCCAGCTATTGCGATGCGCGCGCCGCGCAGGGCGAATGGCTGCTGCGCATCGAGGACGTGGACCTGCCTCGTAGCCGTCCGGGCGCCGAAGGGCAGATCCTGTCCGCGCTCGAACGTCATGGCTTCGCGTGGGACGGTCCGGTCACCCGGCAATCGCAGCGGACCCCACTCTACGACGCCGCGTTGGCAAAATTGAAGGCGACAGGACTGGCCTACGCCTGCGCATGTTCGCGGCGCGAGCTGGAATCCGCGCCATTGGGCGTGGGTGGCGAGCGCGTTTATCCCGGGACCTGCCGCGCAGGGTCGCCGTTGTCGCACCATGATCGCCGCCAGCACGCGTGGCGAGTGCGCGTCGGCAATGCAGACGTGGAGAGTCATGACCGCCTGCAGGTCGCGCAGCGGCAGTCGATGGCGACGGACGTCGGCGATTTCGTCCTGCAGCGCGCCGACGGCCTATTTGCGTATCAACTGGCCGTGACGGTCGATGACGCTGACCAGGGCATAACCGACATCGTGCGTGGCGCCGACCTGCTGGCCTCGACGCCGCGCCAGGTCCTGCTGCAGCGGCTGCTGGATTTGCCGGTGCCTGACTATTTGCATGTGCCGATCGCGATCAACGGCGCGGGCGAGAAGCTATCGAAACAGACGCACGCCGCGCCTCTGCCCGCCACGCCATTGCCCACACTGCTGGCGGCGTGGGATTTCCTCGGCCAGGCGCCATTCCCGGAGCGTCCGGAATCCGTTGCCGAATTCTGGGCATGGACCCGCGAGACGTGGCGAGTGTCGCGCGTGCCGCCGGTCCTGATGCTGCCCGCGCCTCCGGACATGAACGCCGGGGAGCGCGCCTGAAGCGAGACATGCCGGAGAGGTATAATTGCCGGTTCTGCACGACCCGCGCCCAGCATCTACTCCAGGCAAGGCGCCTCAGCAAGTCAGGTGAGGAAGCCAACTGAGGAAGCCAACTGAGGAAGCCAACTGAGGAAGCCAACTGAGGAAGTCGATTTCGGCCAACTGAGGCCCAGTGAGGTCCGGCGCATCGTGCTCCCACTCGTTAAAGTCTTCGCTCCATGACCACCATCGTTGTCGTCCGCAAGGGCGGCGGAATTGCCATCGCAGCCGATTCGCTTACCACCTTCGGCGATACGCGCCTGGCCGCGCAACATGACCGCACCTACGACAAGATCATCCAGTACCGCGGCAGCTATGTGGGCCTTTGCGGCTCCGCGGCGCACCAACTCGTGTTCGACAGCTTGCTCAAGAAACACGATGACCTCGACCTGTCGACCAAGGCCGCTGTGTTCGAGACATTCCGGAAGTTGCACCCGATTCTCAAGGAACAGCACTTCCTGAATCCCAAGGAAGAGGATGACGATCCCTATGAATCGACGCAGGTAACCGCGTTGATCGCCAACGAGCACGGAATTTTCGGTGTGTACTCCATGCGCGAAGTGTTCGAATACACGCAGTTCTGGGCTGCAGGCTCGGGCCGCGAGTTCGCTTTGGGCGCGATGTACGCCCAGTATTCTCGCCTCAAGACGGCGGAAGCCATTGCCAGGGCTGGTGTGGAGGCAGGCGCGCTTTTCGACAAGAATTCCGCATTGCCCATGACGCTCTATTCGCTCAAGGCGAAGGAAGGCTGAGGGCAACGTGGGAAAACCTGGCGTAACCGAAGGAAGCGCAGTGAAGGAAACCAAGGCTACCTTGCCCGAATCCCCGTCACGCGACCTATTGACCCGCTTCCTGTTCGAGCAGGCGCCTGTGCACGGCGCGCTGGTTTCGCTTGACACGTCTTCGCGTGCCATTCTGGATTGCCACCCCTACCCGCCCGCGTTGCAGCGGGTGATGGCGGAATTGCTCGCGGCCTCGGCGTTGCTGGGCTCCGCGTTGAAATTCACCGGAAGCCTCATCGTGCAATTGCAGGGCACAGGACCGGTGCGCCTGCTCGTGGTCGAATGCAATGACGCGCTCGATTTGCGCGCAACGGCGCAATGGGATGCCGAGCGCACCGCGGCATTTGGACCCGACGCAACGTTGGCCGAACTTGCGGGCGGCGCGACGCAAGGCAAGCTCGTCATCACGCTCGACCCCAAAGGCAATGGCAACATCTATCAGGGAATTGTGACGCTGGAAACCGTGTCGATCGCGAGCCTGATCGAGCACTACCTCGCCACGTCGGAGCAACTCGCCAGCCGCATGATCCTTGCCACCGATGCCGGCCGCGCCGTGGGCCTGCTCGTGCAGCGACTTCCCGCCACCGATGCCGCGGGTGGCGACGTGCCGGAGATCACGTGGACGCACGCCAGCAACCAGGTTGCGCAAATGGATCCACACACGTTGTTCGCGCCAGGTTCTCCCGAAGCACTCATCGCCGCGACCTTTCCCCATGACGACGTGCGCGTGTTCCGCCCCAAGATCGCGCGCTTTCGCTGTTCGTGCTCGCCCGAACGCGTGGAGCGCGCGCTGCGAATTGCAGGGCGGGCGGAAGTCGAGTCCATTCTGGCCGAGCGGGGTGAGGTCGAGGTGACCTGCGAGTTCTGCAATCGCAGCTATTCCTATGTCCCGGCGGACGCGCGCGCACTCTTCGCGGCCGATGCCCCGCCGGTACGCCACTGACCTGTCTCTCAGCGCACGACTTCCTTTCGGTCGCCACTTCTCGATGAGTCTCTATACACCGCAGCATTTCGATGTCCAGGATCGCGCGGCAATCGCGCATCTCATGCATGAGCATTCCTTTGCCACGCTGGTTACGCCGGCCGCGCCCGAGCCGATGGTCTCGCACCTGCCCCTGCTGCTGATACCGGGTTGCGAGCCTCATGGGACACTTATCGGACACTTTGCGCGAGCCAATCCTCATTGGCAGCATGCGCAGGAAGTCGAGTCGCTCGCCATCTTCCATGGTCCGCACGCCTACGTTTCACCATCGTGGTATGGCCAACCCGAGCGCATGGTGCCGACATGGAACTATGCCAGCGTGCATGCGCACGGCACGCTGGCCATCATAAAAGACAAGGTTGAAGCGCAGGGCATCATCGATCAGCTCGTGCAACGTTTCGAAGCCGCGCGTGCCGCGCCGTGGAAATTCCAGCGCGATGAACGCGAGCGGGATGCCCTCATGGGTGCAATCGTTACCTTTCGCATGCGCATCAAGCGGGTTGACGCCAAGTTCAAGCTGTCGCAAAACC
>JBDTPJ010000053.1:0-24611 GCA_039932755.1 Betaproteobacteria bacterium | reverse complement strand
CGCTGAACGAAGTGCTGCGCGACGACTACATCAAGGATTCGGTGAGCGGCATCGGGCGCTGGAACAAGGTGATGGAAAAGGTTGGCCTGCCGCATCGACTCAGCGTTCCGCACAAGGCGTTCAACCGGAAAATAGGCACGCTGTCGAACACCCGCGTGGCACCGGACGGCCGCGTCGTCTCTGCCGAGGAATGGGCCGCGCACGCGCATGAGTGGCTCGCCACGCCGGAAGATCGCGCGTTTGTCGCGTCACTCATGGGACGCGTGGTGGAACCGGGCCGGTTCGCCAACTGGATTGCGCCGCCGAACATCGGCATCAACAAGCAGCCGGTCGACTTCTCCTACGTCCGCTTCAACTAGGGCCTGTTCACACTATCTTCGCCATGAATACCGAGGTCGCGCCCGAGGAGGTCATCCGCCAGCACCTGATTGACCCGGAGATCTGCATCCGCTGCAACACCTGCGAAGAGACCTGCCCCGTCAAGGCGATCACCCATGACGGCCGCAACTACGTCGTCGACGCCGCAATCTGCAACGGTTGCAATGCGTGCATCTCGCCCTGCCCTACCGGCTCCATCGACAACTGGCGCCAGGTGACGCGCCCCCGGGTCTATACGCTTGAAGAGCAACTGACCTGGGACACGCTGCCGGTGCAGGAAGAATTGGGCGCGATTGCCGGCAACACGATTCCAGAGGACATCGCGCGCATCACCGCGGAAGCGAGCGCGGGCCAGGGTGGCACGGTCGCGGCGCCGTGGTCCGCCGAGAAGCCCTACGTTAATCTGCATACCCTGGCGCAGCCCGCTCACGCGACGGTGACCGGAAACTTCGCGCTCACCGCAGCCGACGCATCGAGCGACATCCGGCATATCGTGCTCGACTTCGGCGCGACGGCGTTTCCGGTACTGGAGGGGCAGACCATCGGCATCATCCCACCGGGAAGCGACGCCCAGGGACGGCCCCACTACGTGCGCCTCTATTCCATTGCAAGTCCGCGCGAAGGCGAACGTCCGGGCTACAACAACGTCGCGCTGACGGTCAAGCGCGTGACCAACGATCACGCGGGACTGGCCGTCAGAGGCGTCACGTCCAATTTTCTGTGCGACCTCAAAAAGGGCGACACGGTTCGCGTCGTCGGCCCCTTTGGCACGAGCTTCCTCATGCCGAATCATCCCGGATCGAGCCTGCTCATGATCTGCACGGGAACCGGCTCGGCGCCGATGCGGGCTATGACCGAGAGGCGCCGTCGCCGCCTCGCGTTGAAGGCAAAGAGCGGCGCAAAGAACGGGGCAAAGGACGGGGAAAATGACGGAGAGGGCGGCGAGCTGATGCTGTTCTTCGGTGCCCGTGCCGAGGAAGAACTGCCCTACTTCGGCCCGCTGCAGAAATTGCCGCGAGACTTCATCGACATCAATTTCGCGTTCTCGCGCGTACCAGGCCAGCCGAAGCAATATGTGCAGGACCTGATCCGTCGTCGCGGCGATGACGTCGCGCGCCTGCTGCGCGATGACCAGTGCTATATCTACGTCTGCGGCCTCAAGGGAATGGAGGAAGGCGTTGGGGAGGCCTTTCGCGACATCTGCCGCGGTCACGGCATGGATTGGGATGTGGTACTGCCGGAATTGCGCCGCAACGCTCGCTACCATCTCGAGACTTATTGACGCGTCGCTGAATTGAATCCCACACCGTAGGGTCCTCATGCGCTTTACCGAATTTCATGCAGGTCAGGTCATCCATTGCGGATCCGCGAGCCTGACGGAGCGCCAGATCCTCAATTTCGCGCGCGAATGGGACCCGCAGTGGTTCCATGTCGACCCGGAGCGCGCCTCCGCAAGCACGTGGAAGGGCCTTATCGCGAGTGGTTGGCAGACCTGTGGCGTTGCCATGCGTATCGCCTGCGACGAAATTCTCGCCGGATCCGAGTCGTTTGCCTCGCCGGGGCTCGCGTATGTGAAGTGGGAAAACCCGGTACGACCTGGCGACCTCCTGAAATTGCGCGTGGATGTGCTCGAAGTGCGCGTGGCAAAGAGCAAACCAACACTCGGGATACTTCGATGGCGCTGGCGCCTTGCCAACCAGCACGAGCAGACGGTACTCGACCTGGAAGCGACCAGCCTCTTTGACTTGGCGGTGTCGTCGCCTTAGCGTTTTTTTGCCTCAGTTTGGCAATTGGCTTCCGGAATTCATTCCTGCGGCTTCAACGCCAGTGCGCGCGTGTAGACGACCTCGCGTTTGATTCCTGCGACGGCCGACACAACGCGCGCCGCCCGCGCGGGGGGCAGCTCCTGCAACAACGCCACGAGCCAGCGCTCGACTTCTGCCGTAAGCCTGTCCTCCAGTCCGTCCGACGCAGGCGGCGCATCCACGATCAGCACGAACTCGCCGCGTTCGCGGTTGGCGTCTGCCGCGAACCATGCTTCCGCCTCTCCCAACGTGATCCGTGTAATGGTCTCGAAGGTCTTGGTGAGTTCGCGCCCGACGACCAGCGAGCGTTCGGTGCCGAGTGCGACAGCAAGGTCGATCACTGTCTCGCGGACGCGATGCGGCGCTTCATACAGGACCAGCGCGACGGGTAGCGCCGCGAAGGCGGCCAGTCGCTCGCTGCGTGCCTTGGCCTGCTGCGGCAGGAAGCCAAGGAATGCAAACGCCTCCGCATCGAGTCCGGCTGCGGAGATGGCCGTCGCTACCGCCGAGGGTCCGGGCAATGGAATCACCGGATAGCCCGCATCGTGAACCGCGCGCACCAGCCGCGCCCCCGGGTCGCTGATCGCCGGCGTTCCCGCGTCGCTGACCAGTGCGACACTTTTGCCTTCGCCAAGCATCGCCAGCAGCGCTTCCACCCGGCGCGCCTCGTTGTGCGCATGCAGCGAAATGGCCTTGGTCCCAATGCCATAGTGTCGGAGCAGGTGTCCTGTCACGCGCGTATCCTCCGCCGCGATGACGTTGGCGGTGGCCAGCACGTCGAGCGCGCGCAGCGTCAGATCGCGCAGATTCCCGAGCGGGGTCGCCACCACATATAATGAACCCGGCAGGGCACGAAACGCCGGGTTCGGGGCATGCTCAGTCGGGTGCTCAGCGGTGTTCCCAATCTTTGGCTCGATCGCGGGCGCGTTTTTCGATTGTCCGTCAACATCACTCACGCTCGCCTGGCTCCCATGGTCGTGTTCCTGACTTCGATGCAACGCCGCCAGCACCATGCGCTCCGCTGTTTGCTCGGCGCGTTGCTCCTGACCGCCGCCGCATTCTCCGCTGCGCAGACCCCTGCCGCAAGCGAGGACCCGCCTGTTCCCGCAGCGATCATTCCCAAGTCACCGATTCGTACGCAGCCCTCGGTCGACATCGCCTTGGTGTTGCCGTTGGACGTTCCGGCCTACGCGCGCGCGGCAGACGCGGTGAGCGCTGGTTTTGTTGCTGCCGCGACGGGCGGACAGGTGACCTATGTCGTCATACCCCATGGCGAGGATGGCGTTCTGGATGCATTCGAAGCCGCCCGCAAGGCGGGGGCCAAGGTCATCGTCGGACCGCTGCTACGCGACGATCTCAGGGTCATTGCGCAGGCGAGCCTGGAGTTGCCGTGGACTCTCGCGCTGAACCAGGCCGAGGACGCCACGACAACCCCGCTTCGGCTCTACACATTTTCATTGAGCGTGGAAAGCGACGCCCGCACCATCGCGCGACGCATGCACAACGACGCCGCGCAGAACGTTGCGATCGTGGGTGGCGAATCCCCGCAAATGAAGCGCATCTCCGGCGCCTTTGCCACGGAGTGGCTGCTTGAAGGCGGCAACGCGCCGTCAAGTTACCGCTTCGACCCCGCACCCGCGGCGTTGACCATCCTCAAGCGCGACCTCGGGAAAAGCGTTCCCGACGCCGCACTGCTCGCGATCGACGGCGGCGACGCTACGCTGGTCAAGCCGTTCCTCGGTACGGTAATCGCCTATGCCAGCGGCTTGATGTTCGACCAGAAGGCTTTCGCAAGCTTGCGCGATCTCGACGGCCTCGCCATTGTGGAGATACCCTGGCTGGTGACGCCGGGCGCGCCGGAATTCGCAAGGTATCCACGACGCGACTACGACAGTGCCGCGCTGGAACGCCTTTACGCCCTCGGACTCGACGCGTCGCGCATTGCGCAAGCGCTCGTGAACGGTCCACCCGAGCAATTCGTGCTCGAGGGCGCCACGGGGCACGTGATGTTGGGCGAGGGCCGGCAATTCGTGCGCGAAGGGCGCCTTGCCGTGTATCGTGCCGGGCAACTGGTGCCGCTCGATGGTGCCCGCGATGGTGTCCGCTGAGTCCAGCGACGGCAAGCCCGCGCACCTGGCCGCTGGCGCCCGCGCGGAGGGACTTGCCGCTGAATTTCTCACGTCCCGCGGACTCACCATCATTGCCCGCAATTTCCGCACACGGCGCGGCGAAATCGACCTGATCGCGCGCGACGGCATGACCCTCGTCTTCGTTGAGGTGCGCTTGCGCCGGAACAAGTCTTACGGTGGGGCCGGCGCCAGCATCACCGCGGCCAAGAGCAAGCGCCTTGTCGCCGCGGCCAGTGTCTACCTTGCGAGACTCGGGCGCGAGCCTCCGTGCCGTTTCGACGCCGTTCTGCTCGACGGCCTCGATGCTTCGCGCATCGCCTGGGAACGCGACATTCTGTCCGTCTGACCCGCCTCGTTTGCTGCATCCTGCTAATATCGACGGCACGATGATCGACCACATGAAGCGCATTCGAGACCATTTTGCGGAGAGCGCGCAGTTGAAGCTCGAGGCCGCGGACGTGCTCGCGCCTGACATCGCGCGCGCGGCCGGCATCTTCACGGAGTGCCTCTTCGCTGACGGCAAGATTCTCGCGTGCGGCAATGGTGGCTCCGCGGCGGACGCGCAGCACTTCGCCGCGGAATTGGTCGGGCGCTTTGAACGCGAGCGGCCCGAGTTGCCGGCCATTTCGTTGGCCACTGACACGTCATTGCTCACCGCGGTTGCAAACGATTATTCGTTCGACCAGATTTTTTCCAAGCAGGTGCTTGCACTGGGGACCAAGGGCGATGTGCTCCTTGCCATCTCGACATCCGGAAATTCCGGCAACGTGATCGCGGCGATCGAGGCTGCGCACAAGCGCGAGATGCGCGTCGTCGCCCTAACCGGCAAGGGTGGCGGGCGCATCGGTGAACTCATGGCCCCCGGCGATGTCAACTTGTGTGTTCCGCATTCGCGGACATGCCGCATTCAGGAGGTCCACTTGCTCATGATCCATTGTCTCTGTGATGCCATCGACGCCACGTTGCTCGGGGACGAGTCATGAGTCGCGCGATATTTCTGCGGGCAGCACTGCTCACGATTGCGCTAACGACCCTGGCCGGTTGCGTCCCGGCGATTGTCGTCGGAGCAGCCGCTACCGCCATGGTCGCTACCGATCGCCGTTCCGCCGGCGTCCAGCTCGACGACGAATCGATCGAGATCAAGGTGTCCTCGAAGATCGGCAGCGACTACGAGACGCGCGTCCACGTCAACGTCACGAGCTACAACGGCGTGGTTTTGATTACCGGCGAGGTTCCGGACCAGGAGGCGCTGAACTACATCGGCAACCTGGCCAAGGGGACAGAGAAGGTGCGCGTCGTGCACAACGAGCTGGTCGTGGGTCCCAACTCCGACCTTTCGTCGCGCTCCAATGACACCTACATCACGGGCAAGGTCAAGTCGCGGATGATAGAAGCCAACAAGTTCCCACCCAACGCGGTCAAGGTGGTGACGGAGCGCAGCGTGGTCTACCTCATGGGACTCGTGTCCAAGGACGAAGGCGACGCAGCTGCGGAAACTGCGGCAACGACCGCCGGCGTCGTACGTGTAGTGAAGTTCTTCCAATATCCGGCCTGAAAGCCTGCGGCAAACAAGCGATGCCCGACCCGGCCGGTGTGCCCCTTCCGCGCTATCCCGCCAAGATTTCGGACGCTGCGGACGTCTGCAAACGAATTGCCGCGTTGCCGCGCCCGGTCGTGTTCACCAACGGTGTCTTCGACCTCCTGCATCGCGGCCACGTGACCTATCTCGAGCAGGCGCGCGGCCTCGGCGCGTCGCTGGTGGTCGCAGTCAATTCCGACGCGTCGGTCAAGCGCCTGGGCAAGGGCGAGGAGCGCCCACTCAACACGCAGGAGGATCGCATGGCCGTGCTGGCAGCACTTGCGGCGGTCGACCTCGTCGTCCCTTTCGACAGCGACACGCCGCGCGAACTCATCATGGCGGCGATGCCGGATATCCTGGTCAAGGGCGGCGACTACACTTCGGAGACGACCGCGGGTGCGGCGGAGGTGATTGCCAGTGGCGGCCGCTTTGTCGCGATTCCATTTGCGTTTGAACGCTCCACCACCGCTCTGGTAAGACGCCTCCGGCGCTGAAAGGCTCACACCGATGCTGCAGCATGACCGCGAAGTCGACGCCCGTGGGCTCAATTGCCCCCTTCCCGTCCTGCGCACCAAAAAAGCGCTCAACGACATGGCGAGCGGACAGGTGTTGCGCATCGTCGCCACTGACCCTGGCAGCGTCCGCGACTTCCTGGCGTTTGCCAAGCAGACGGGCAACGAGCTGGTGGAGCACGGCGAACAGGACGGCGAGTTCTGGTTCGTGATGAAGCGGCGCTGACTGATCCGGCGCCACACGTCGCGGCGCCGAGCGGCGTTCGTCCTACCGCCGGTAGCGGTTGAGGAAGTCCGCGACGATGCCGCGCTGCGAGCGGTCGATCGCCGCGTCGAGCGAGTGATCCGAGGGGTCGTACTGCTTGGCCCGGCGGAATGCCGCAATCGCATCCTGATGGTAGCCCTGCGCCTGTAACGCCTGGCCGAGGCATCGATAGGAATCCGCATTGGCCAGCTCGAGTTCGGTCCATGCGCGGCATAGCTCCGACGCGCGCTTCCAGTTTCCTGCGCGAAGCATGCGCGGACCTTCCACGCTGACCACCGCCACCTTGGCGCGGCGCTCGGCAAACAGCACCGCCACGTCGGTGTCGATGGGCACGGAAGGCGGCAGCGCCGTCGTGACGGATCCCGGCACTTGCATGGAAGGAGTGGGTGACACGGGCTGGGTGGAAATTGCGGCGGCAGCCGACGGGCGCTTGCTGCTGATGGGTCCGCTACCTCCCGTAAAGCCCGCGGAAAAGGTGTTGGCGGAAGGCCACGCTTCGGCGATAGACGTACGTGCCCACGCGATCGATTCGGCCATGGGCTGGTGCCACGCCACGCCGTAAAGCCACAGCATGGCGGCCAGTCCACAGACACCGGTGATGGTGTTTAGGACGCCAGGCGGACCATGCGTGACCAGGACATCCTGCGCAAAGTCCCAGTCGGTTTCCTGGTTCTGGGCCACCTTTTCGTAGGCGACGGCGATCAATACCGGAGCCAGAAGTGGAAAACCGCAGGCGATCCCCTCCCACCAGACTCGAAATGAACGCTGCAACGCGCGCTGCAATTGGGCGCTCGTGTCCCGCCGTGCATAGGCATCCGAAATGGAAAACTGCAGGAACACACCGAATAGCCACTTCCCGGGTGTCGTGCCTACCGATGCAATGAGCAGCGCCTCGATGGGCACCCAGGAACCGGTGATCAGGACCGGTGCGATCAGCGGATGGCCCAGCCAATAGGAGAGTTCATAGGGCACGAAACCGAGCGCGCGCAATTCGGAGAGCAGCAACGCCAGAACGAGCCCCCAGATGGCGTAGTCGAACAGCCTTGCCGAAAGTCGCTGCCACGGTCGTGCTTCGCTGGTCCGCCCGGATTTTGCTCGTTCGAGCTCGGCCATACGCAACTGGAAGATCCAGCTTGCGTCTTCCTGCGGCTGGTTGGTCCCCAGGAAGACGCTCTTCTCGCGCCTCCAGTTGAGGATGGCCAGGTCGGTCTGCGGGACCAGCGCGGGCTGCGGCGCGCCACTGCGCCGGCGCAGGAATGCGATGCCGTGCACTACGCCGTAGACGAGCGTCAGAGCCAGAAGCGTGATCGTGAGCCATACCAGCACCTGCTTTGCCACCAGGATCGTGTCCGCCGGCGTCACAAACGCGATGGCCGCGGCGATGAAAGTGCCGAAGAGCGCGCACAAGCCGATGGTGACGACCGGGGAACGGCCGAACGACGCCACGCGCTCCGTCAGGCCGGGGTGGTGGTGAACTTGTTCGGATACTGGTTCATCCGCATCGAGGCCCGTCTCCAAGTCTTCATCCATCGCTTCGGGCGACGAACGCGGCAACGCTTCGGCGAGATTGCCCACGTCGGTCTGCTCGCCCGCGTCGGCGACCGCATTGTTGACGACGTGCGCGATGCGCTGTTCGGTCGTTCCCGTGGAGACCGCAAGCTCGCCGTCGTAGCGGACACGGCGATCGGGATCCGACAGGATTCGGCTCGCATGATTGATGAAGCGCAGCGCCTCTTCGACGTTGCCCTGGCCATCCCGGGTCTTTGCGTAATATTTGCGGATGAGCCGGCGCAAGCTCGCCCGCACGTCCTCGTCGGAGGATGTGGGGAGAATGCCCAGAGCTTCGTACAGCGTTGCCTTCATGCGGCGAGTCGCGGTTGACGATTTAATATGCCGTTGGAATCTTGGGCGAAAAGCCCCGCCAAGGCAAGGTTAGGTGCAATCTATATAAGCAAAAAATAGGCCTTTGCCCATGAAAACCGCCACCGATACTTCCTGTGAGGGAACCCCTCCTGCAATGCAAAACGGCCCAAAAGGGCCGTTTTGACAGGTTTTTCGCATCCAGGACTTCCGGAGTTCACTCCGCCTTGGGAGCAGCCACCGGGGCGATTTTTTGCGCCAGTTTTTCGCGAATCCGAGCCGATTTTCCCGAACGATCGCGAAGGTAGTAAAGCTTGGCGCGGCGGACGTCGCCACGGCGCTTCACTTCGATCGATGCCAGCATCGGGGAATAGGTCTGGAACGTTCGCTCCACGCCTTCGCCGCTGGAAATCTTGCGGACAGTAAACGCCGAATTGAGGCCGCGATTGCGCTTGGCAATGACCACGCCTTCGTAGGCCTGGACGCGCTTGCGCTCGCCTTCGACCACGCTGACGTTGACGATTACCGTATCGCCCGGGGCGAATGAGGGAATGGTCTTGCCCAAGCGGGCGATTTCTTCTTTTTCCAGTTTCTCGATGATATTCATTGCCGACTTCCTTCCATTCGATTTGGCCGGTGGCCTTGGCTCACAGCGCAGGGTCGAACCCTGATGTGGGCGGTTTTTTGACAACTTTGCTGCTCATCCGACTCTCGGCCTGATACTCCGCGAGCAATGCTGCTTCTTCCTTCGAAAGGAGCCGATCCTTGAGCAACTCGGGACGCCGCTCCCAGGTCCGGCCCAGCGACTGTTTCAAGCGCCAGCGCCTTATCTGCGCATGGTGCCCGGACAACAGCACATCGGGAACCGCCACGCCGTCCAGCACTTCCGGCCTGGTGTAATGCGGGCAGTCCAGTAGCCCGTCGGCAAACGAGTCCTGCTGGGCCGACAATTCGTCATTCAGGGCGCCGGGCAACTGGCGCGCCAACGCATCGATCAACATCAGCGCGGGCAACTCACCGCCCGAGACAACAAAATCACCGATCGCAATTTCCTCGTCGGCCGCGACCGCCAACAGGCGTTCGTCGATCCCCTCGTAACGCCCCGCGAGCAGGATGTACCCTGCGTCCTTTTGCAGAGCCAGTGCCAGCACGCGACCATGCGTGAGCGGGGTACCGGCCGGTGAGAGGTAGATGACCCTCGACCCCGCCACGCCCGCCGCAGCCTGCGCAGCTTTGGCCGCTGCGATCGCCCGCGACAGCGGCTCGGCCAGCATCACCATGCCCGGACCACCGCCATAGGGCCGATCATCCACGGTCTTGTGATTGTCCGCGGTGAACTCACGCGGATTCCACAATCCCAGGTGCCACAGCCCTCGCTCGCGCGCCCTGCCCGTCACGCCATGGCCTGCGGCTTGCGCCACCATTTCCGGAAACAACGTCACGACATCGATGCGCACTGTCGTATCCGCAGGTTCCGTTTAAGCCAGTAAGTCCCGTTTTGTTTCAGTAGTCCAGTTGCCAGTCGACATCGATCCGACCCCCGGCGACATCGACACCATCAACATACACTGCGACGAAGGGAATCATCCGTTCGACCGCGTGCACCCCCTCCGTTGGCGATCCCTGGACGCAAAGCACGGGATGCGCGCCAAAGTCCTGAACCTTCGTAACCACGCCGAGGTGCACGCCCTGCCTGTTCACGACCGCCAATCCGACCAGGTCGGAGTAGTAGAGCTCGCCTTTTTCCTTCGCCGGCAGCGTTGTCCGCAACACACCGACATCCGAACCCTTCAGCGTGGCAGCGGCCTCGCGATCGCCAATTCCCTTGAGCTGCGCGACCAGCGTCGCGCCGTGTTCGCGGGAAGCGTCAACTGAATACGCCTGCCAACCGCTTGCCGCGTCGTCCACGACCTTCATCCCCGCACGGGGCCGAATCCACCAGATCGCGTGGTCCAGCAGCGTTGTCTTGTCGCCGGTGTAGGCGTGGACCTTGACCCAGCCCTTGATGCCCCAGGGGGCGACAATCCGCCCCATCACCATGTAGTCGTCCGCGGCCAGTCCGAACCTCAGTTGACTCTCAGTTGACTCTCAGTTGACTCTCAACGGGTGATCGGGTGGACCGCAGGTAACTTAGACAGCTGCCGCAGGCGCTGCCACATCGGCCGGAGCGACTTTGGTCGACGACTTCTTGACGAGACCCGCCACCGTGTCGGACAGCTTGGCGCCGCGCTCCTGCCAGAACGAAATGCGATCGAAGGACAGGCGCAGGGCCTCCTCGTTGGCGGTCGCGATCGGGTTGTAGAAACCGACGCGCTCGATGAAACGGCCGTCGCGACGGCTGCGGGAATCGGCAACCACGACGTTGTAAAACGGGCGCTTCTTGGCGCCGCCGCGGGCCAGTCTGATCACTACCATGGCATGTACTCTCGAATTCTGTGGTTGCGGAAAAAAGTCTGAAATTATACGTCTATTTAGGACTTTAGCGCAAACTTCGGCGGCCCGACGATTGGCAACGGGCGCATCCAGCCGGCGCTGCGATTTGGTTATAACTAATTGATATTATTAAACAATCAATGTTCAGAGTCCGCGAGTCGAATCAGCGCATGCCCGGCAGCATGCCCTTCATTCCCCGCATCATCTTCTGCATGCCGCCTTTGGCCACCATTTTCATCATTTTCTGTGTCTGCTCGAATTGGTTGAGCAATTGGTTGACCTCCTGCACCGAAACGCCTGCTCCGGTAGCAATGCGGCGCTTGCGTGAGGCCTTGAGAAGTTCCGGCTTGGCGCGCTCCTGGGGCGTCATCGAATTGATGATGGCTTCCAACCGACCTACCCTGCGCTCATCGACCGTGGCGCTTTGCGCTGCGCGCGCGAGTTCTGCCGGCAGCTTGTCGAGCATGCCCGCGATACCTCCCATTTTGCGCATCTGGCCCAACTGCGCGCGGAAGTCGGTGAGATCGAAGCCCTTGCCTGACTTGAACTTCTTGGCGAGCTTTTCGGCCTCAGCCAGATCGACACTCTTTTGCGCGTCCTCAAGCAGGGACAACACATCGCCCATGCCGAGAATGCGCGACGCCATCCGCTCCGGATGGAAGACTTCGAGGCCGTCGATTTTTTCCGATACGCCGGCGAACTTGATCGGCGTGCCGGTGACGTGGCGAACCGACAGCGCAGTGCCGCCCCGCGAGTCGCCGTCGAGCTTGGTCAGCACCACGCCCGTCAGAGGTAGCGCATCGCGGAATGCGCGCGCCGTGTTCACCGCATCCTGGCCCTGCATCGCATCGACGACGAACAGCGTCTCGATCGGGTGGACCGCCGCATGTACCGCCGCGATCTCCTTCATCATGGCGTCATCAATGGCGAGACGGCCGGCGGTGTCGACGATCAACACGTCGTGATAATGCTTGCGTGCCCAGTCAAGCGCCGCGGCGGCAATCGCAACCGGCTGCTGGTCTGCTGTTGATGGATAGAAATCCGCGCCCACCTGCGTCGCCAGCATCTGCAATTGCTCGATGGCCGCCGGACGATAGACGTCGGCGGAGACGAGCAGCACTTTTTTCTTGTAATTCTGGCGAATGTGCCGGGCGAGCTTCGCCGCCGTGGTGGTCTTGCCTGTGCCCTGCAACCCTGCGAGCAGAATCACCGCCGGTGGCTGCGTTGCGAATGACAGCGGCGCCGCAGCGCCCCCCATCAACGCAGCGAGTTCGCGATGCACCACGCCAATGAGCGCCTGCCCTGGCGTCAGCGATCCGGTGACCTCCGCGCCGATCGACTTTTCCCGGACTCCGTTGATGAAGTCCTTGACCACCGGTAACGCCACGTCGGCTTCGAGCAGCGCCAAGCGCACTTCGCGCAGCGCGTCCTGGATATTGTCGTCGGAAAGCCGCGCCTGTCCGCGCAATTGTTTGACGACCTGCGAGAAGCGTTGGGTGAGATTGTCGAGCATCGTGGGTCCATTGCTGCGCGCGGACCTTAATGGGAATACGGCCGCTCGCATCGGGTAAACTGCATGCCAGTCGCGCGCAGCCATCTTCGGCATGCAGCGACCTCGACCCGTGATTTTACTGCACTTCGCCGTTGCCGCCCTTTACGCCGCCGCCGCGTGGTCCAGCTGGCCGCGTGCGACCGCCCCGTTCCCGGTGGCTGCACGGGCGTGGCTTCTGCCCCTGGCACTCGCGTTGCACGCCTATGCCATAGCGCGCGCCATCGTCACGCCCATCGGTCTCGACCTCTCGTTTGCCAATGCCCTGTCGCTAGTCGCCGGCCTTGCCGTACTGGTGGCCTGGGCATCGGGAATCATGCGCACGCTTCCGGGCATCTCTGCGGTGGTGCTCCCGGTTGCCGCCGTGTGCGCCTTGGGCCCCACCTTCGGCGAAAGTCCACACCGTTTCGCCTACGCCGAGGAGCCCTGGGCCGCGATCCACATCGCCGTTGCGCTCTTGGCCTATGCGCTGTTCGTCGTCGCCGCGCTGCAGGCGCTGGTGCTGATCGGACTCGAATCGCGTCTGCGCCGCGGTCTGCCGGCCGAATCCGAAGGGTCCGTTCCGCCACTGCTGATGCTCGAACGGTTCATGTTTCGCCTGGTCGGCTTGGGTTTCGCGCTGCTCACCGCGACACTCGTCACGGGCTTCCTCTTTTCCGAGGAAATATTCGGGCGACCGCTGACGTTCACCCACAAGAACGTCTTCTCGGTTGCCGGATGGCTCGCTTTTGCGGTTCTGCTGATCGGACGCTGGCGCTACGGGTGGCGCGGTCGTCGCGCGCTGCGCTGGATACTCGCGGGAACCCTCCTGCTGGTGCTGGGATACCTGGGCAGCAAGTTCGTGGCCGAAGTGTTGCTTAGTCGCTGATCCGGCAAACACTTGGACGACACTCCACTTTCCTCACTGTTCATCGCGCTCGTCGTGCTGCTCCTGCTCTCGGCCTTCTTTTCACTGGCCGAGACCGCGATGATGGCGTCCAACCGGCATCGCCTGAAACATCGCGCCCAGCGGGGCGAACGCGGGTCCCGCCTGGCACAGACGCTGCTCGGCCAGATGGACAAATTGCTGGGGGTCATCCTCCTGGGCAACACGCTGGTGGCAGCCGCGGCGGCGACCATCACGGCGATCATCACCAAGCGCCTGTTCGGCGAAGGCGAGCTCGCACTGGCCATAGGCACGGTCGCGATTTCCTTTGCCATCCTCGTGTTTTCCGAAATTACTCCCAAGGTCATCGGCGCAGCGCACGCGGACCGCATCGCCCCGTTGGTGAGCTATGCGCTTTCGCCACTGCTCAAGGCCGCAACCCCGATCGTGTGGTTCGTGAACCTGTTCGTGCAGGGTCTCCTGAAGCTCATGCGGATACGGCCCGCGAGCGACTCCGGTGCGCAATTGACGCAGGAGGAATTGCGCTCGCTGGTGCTGGAAGGAAGCCAGTACTTTCGCGGCAAGCACCGGACGATGCTCGCCAACCTGATGGACCTCGAGGCGATCACGGTCGACGACGTGATGACACCGCGCAACCGCATCCATGCCCTCAATCTTGCGGAGAAGCCCGCATTGCTGCGCCAGCAGTTGGCGACGTCCTACCATTCGCGCGTTCCGGTATACGAGGAGTCGCTCGACAACATCGTCGGCGTACTGCCGCTCAAGTCCGTCGTACATCTGCAGCAGCAGGCAGGCGAGGTCGACGCCGAACGGTTGCGTCCGCTGATTCGCCCGCCGTATTACATTCCGGCAGGAACGCCGTTGCTGACCCAGCTCACGCAGTTCCAGAACGATCGCCAGCGCCTGGGTCTCGTCGTCGACGAGTACGGCGAACTGCAAGGGCTGGTCACCATCGAGGACATCGTCGAGGAGATCATCGGCGAGTTCACCACCCAGGCGCCCGGGGGCAACGAAACCTACCGGCGGGAGGCCGACGGCAGCGTGGTTGTAGCCGGTATGGCCCAGTTGCGAACCCTTAACCGCCGGCTGGGGACCCAATTTCCGCTGGATGGTCCGAAAACGATGAATGGCCTCATCATCGAGCATTTGGGCGACATTCCCGAGGCCGGGGTCACCTTCAGGCTGGATGGGCAGCAAATCGAGGTTCTGCAAACCCAGGACCGCGCGGTCAAGGTCGTCCGGCTGCTCGCCCCGGTGGGCCGGGGGGCGCCGCCTTTACAAACACCCATCGAGCGGGCATCATCGTCGGATTAAGTTTTATGCGAATGGGATAGACGCAAATTGGTGACAAATAAGTCGCAAATAAGCATGCAGCCCGCCCGGATCGGCATGGTGCTTGCTTCCATAAAACTCCAGTACCGACGATAACGACCCGACCGGACCCAAAACGCCCACCATGGCCACGCATGCCGCCACCCGCAACATCAGCGGTCTCGCGCGCGCCCTTGCGCAAAACGGCGTCATGTCCGAGAACGAAGCGGAGACGCTTCAGGACCAGGCGCATACCTCTGGCGTTTCCTTTGTCGAAACCGTACTGGCCGGCAAGCGCCTGACACCCATCCAGCTTGCCGTCTTTGCATCGCGCACGTTCGGCAATCCGCTGCTCGACCTCGCCTCCTTTGACTTGGACCAGATCCAGAAGGAACTGGTTGACCTCAAGCTCGCGCAGTCGCGCCGTGTGCTGCCGCTGTACAAGCGCAACAACAAGTTGTTCGTCGCGATCTCCGATCCAGCCAACCTGCAGGTGTTGGACGAGGTACGGTTCAAGACCAACCTGGTTCCCGAACCCATCGTGGTCGAGGACGACAAGCTGGTGCAGGCCATCGCCAAGCTGGTCGAAGCCAGCGGTGCGAATTTCAACAAGCAGAGTGGCAACCTCGAAGACATGGAGGACGGTCTCGACGGCGACCTGCCCCAGGTCTTCCAGGACGAGGACTCCTCCGACATCGAGGACGCGCCCGTCGTCAAGTACATCCAGAAGCTGCTGCTGGACGGCATCAGCCAGGGTGCCTCGGACATACATTTCGAGCCGTATGAAAAATTCTTCCGCGTCCGCTTCCGCGTCGACGGCATTCTTTCCGACGTCGCGCAGCCGCCGATCGCGATCAAGGACAAGCTTGCATCGCGGATCAAGGTCATCAGCAGGCTCGACATTTCGGAAAAACGAGTACCGCAGGACGGCCGGTTGAAGCTTGTCCTGAACAAGGCCAAGGCGATTGATTTCCGGGTGTCCACCCTACCTACGCTCTATGGCGAAAAGATCGTGATGCGGATCCTCGATTCGGCCGGGGTCAAGCTTGGGATCGAAGCCTTGGGCTACGAGCCGGAGCAGCAAGCGCAATTGATGCATGCCATCGGCCGCCCCTACGGCATGATCCTGGTCACCGGTCCGACCGGTAGCGGTAAGACGGTGTCGCTGTACACCTGCCTCAACATCCTCAATCAGCCGGGCGTGAATATCGCGACCGCCGAAGACCCGTGCGAAATTCAGCTGGCCGGCGTCAATCAGGTCAATGTCAACGACAAGGCCGGATTGACGTTCGCGGTCGCGCTGAAGTCGTTCCTGCGGCAGGATCCGGACATCATCATGGTCGGCGAAATTCGCGATCTCGAAACCGCCGACATCGCGATCAAGGCCGCGCAAACGGGCCATCTCGTGATGTCGACGCTGCACACCAATGACGCGCCGACGACGCTGACGCGCATGCTCAACATGGGCGTGGCGCCGTTCAACATCGCCTCGTCGGTGATCCTGATCACTGCGCAGCGTCTGGGCCGCAAGTTGTGCACCGCCTGCAAGAAGCCCGAGGACATTCCGCCGGAGGCGCTACAGCGTGCCGGGTTTCGTGATGAAGACCTGGACGGCTCCTGGCAGCCTTATGGCCCCGTGGGCTGCGACCTGTGCAAGGGCACGGGTTACAAGGGCCGGATGGGCATCTATCAGGTCATGCCGGTCACGGATGAGCTGCGCCAGATCATCATGCGCGCGGGCAACGCGCTCGAGATAGCCGATCAGGCGCAAAAAGAAGGCGTCAAGGACCTGCGCCAGTCGGGACTGGTCAAGGTCAAGGCCGGCATTACCTCACTCGAGGAAATCGAGGCGATCACCAACGAGTGACGGGGGATCCCGGCGCACAAGGACAATCATGGCAACCGCAACCGCAAACGCACGCCGAGACGTCAAGGAATACACCTACCTCTGGGAGGGTGTGGATCGTAATAACCGCCAGGTGCGCGGTGAGTCGCGCGCGGCTTCCGAGACCGTGGTCACTACCAACCTGCGGCGGCAGGGGGTGCGGCTCACCAAGATCAAGCGCCAGACCTTTCGCGGCGGCCGCAGTGTCGGCGAAAAAGACATCACGTTCTTCACGCGCCAGCTGGCGACGATGCTCAAGGCGGGCGTGCCCCTGCTGCAATCGTTCGAGATCATTGCCCGCGGCCACAGCAATCCGCGCTTTTCGCGGTTGATGATCGACATCAAGAACAAGATCGAAACCGGGTCGTCAATGTCGCAGGCGTTCCGGGAGCATCCCAAGCAATTCGACGCACTGTACTGCAACCTGGTGCAGGCTGGCGAAACGTCCGGGATGCTCGACGCGATCCTCGATCGCATCGCGAGCTACAAGGAAAAGATGCTGGCGATCAAGGCCAAGATCAAGTCGGCCCTGTTCTATCCGATCTCCGTGGTCAGCGTAGCCATCGTGGTGGTCTGGATCATCATGGTCTGGGTGGTCCCGTCATTCGAAAAGGTGTTCAAGAACTTCGGCGCGGACCTGCCGGCGCCGACGCTGATCGTGATGGCGATTTCGAGATTCTTCGTCGCCTGGTGGTGGCTGGGCGCGATGATAATCGTCGGCGTAATTTTCGGAACCGCCTACCTGCTGCGAACCTCAACCACGTTTCGACTGGGCTGGGACCGCGCGATTCTCAGGATTCCGATCGTCGGCAGCATCCTACGCAAAGCCACGATTGCGCGCTGGACGCGAACCCTGCAGACCATGTTTGCGGCGGGCGTGCCGCTGGTCGAGTCGCTGGATGCCGTGGCCGGTGCTTCCGGCAATGCGCTGTATGCCGCCGGGACCAAGCGGATCCAGACCGAGGTGAGCACGGGTACCAGCCTGACCAATGCCATGGGCAACACCAACTTGTTCCCGACGATGGTCCTGCAGATGACGCAGATCGGCGAGGAGTCCGGATCGCTCGACAACATGCTGGGCAAGATCGCCGACTACTTCGAGCGGGAGGTCGATGACGCCGTCACGGCGCTGTCGAGCCTGCTCGAGCCCATCATCATCGTCTTCCTGGGCGTGGTCATCGGCGGTCTCGTCGTAGCCATGTACCTCCCCATCTTCAAGCTCGGTTCCGTCATCTGAAACCTGATATCGCGCACGGATGACGTCCCTCCTTCTCGATCCGGCCGCGGCGCCTTTCGTCGCGGCCGTCGTCGGACTTTGCGTCGGCAGTTTCCTCAACGTCGTGATTCATCGCCTTCCCCAGATGCTGGAGCAGGGATGGCAAAGCGAATGCGCGGAACTGCGCGGCGAGGCTAAGGCGGTCCTGCCGCGCTACAACCTGATGGTGCCGCGCTCGAAATGCCCGTCCTGCGGGCACGGCATCACGGCGCTCGAGAACATCCCGGTTGTCTCGTGGCTCGCGTTGCGCGGCAAGTGCTCGGCCTGCGCGGCGCCGATATCTGCACGCTACCCACTGGTCGAGATCCTGGGCGGCGCATTGGCAGCCTGTGCGATTCTGCGTTTCGGCCCGACATGGCAAGGTCTTGCGGCCTGCGGCCTGCTCTGGGCGCTGCTCGCTCTGACCTTCATCGATTTCGATACGCAGCTCCTGCCCGATGACATCACGCTCCCGCTGCTCTGGGCCGGACTCGGGGTCAACGCCTTCGGACTGTTCGTGCCACTGCGCGACGCGGTCATTGGCGCCATGGCCGGCTATCTTTCGCTGTGGATCATCTATTGGCTGTTCAAGTTGATCCGCGGCAAGGAAGGCATGGGCTACGGCGACTTCAAGCTCCTGGCCGCGCTCGGTGCGTGGCTCGGATGGCAAATCCTGCCGGTGATCGTCCTACTGTCCTCGGTCGTAGGCGCATTCATCGGCATTTCCCTCGTGGCGTTCAAGGGCCGCGATCACAACATCCCTTTGGCCTTTGGCCCGTACCTTGCCATCGCAGGCGTCGTGGCACTGTTTTTCGGTTCAACGCTACTTCGCATGTTCTATCCGGGATGAGCGCGCCCCTCGTCATCGGGCTGACCGGCGGCATCGGCAGCGGCAAGTCGGAAGTGGCGCGCGTATTCGCGGCGCGTGGCATCGAGATCGCCGATGCGGACCAGGCCGCGCTCGCGGTCAGCGCCGGTGGCATGGCCGGCTTCGATGCCGTGGCGGCGGAGTTTGGGGTTGATGTCGTGGGCGAGGACGGCGAACTCGACCGGTCCTGGTTGCGCCGGCGAGTATTTGCCGACTCGCAGGCGCGCGCGCGCCTCGAGGCCATACTCCATCCGCTGATCCGGGCCCACCTGGACCATGCGATCGCCAGCTGGTCGGGTGCCTACGGGATGTTGTGCGTGCCTTTGCTCCTCGAACGCGGTGGTTTGCAGTCGCGCGTTGCGCGCGTGCTGGTCGTCGATTGCCCGGAAGAGGAGCAGGTGCAGCGCGTGGTCAAGCGCAGTGGCCTGGCCCCGGCGGATGTGCGCGCGATCATGGCCACCCAGATGTCTCGCGAAGCCCGCTTGGGCAGGGCGGACGACATCATCGACAACAGCGGCGGACCGTCAGACTTGGTGCCCCAGGTGGCGCGTCTCGACGCGTTCTATCGTGAATTTGCTGCCCGCCGCGTTGCCGGTGCGCCAGTCGGCGCTTGAACCCGCGTCATGTTGCTCGCAGAATGGCACCTTGAACACTCCAGCGCGCGTTCCTGAATGATCCGCTACGAACATCCGTTGAACGAGCGCGTCCGTACGCTGATGCGGCTGGAGGATTTATTTGCGCGTGTCGGCTATTTTGCGGCACAGGATGCGGCTCCCGATCACCATGCCGCTTTGCTCGCGCTGTTCGAAATCAACGACGTTGCCGCGCGCGCCGACTTGAAGACCGACATCCTGCAGGAACTCGAGCGGCAGAAACAAGTGTTGGCGCCACTCAAGCACAATCCACAGATCGAGCAAGGTGCACTCGAGGAACTGCTGGCGCAGATCGACAACGTGAATGCGCAGGTGTTGGCGCAGTCGGGCCGGGTCGGCACCCACCTGCGCGAGAACGAGTGGCTGATGGCCATCAAGCAGCGCACGGCCATTCCGGGCGGCGTGTGCGAGTTCGACTTGCCGGCGTATCACTGGTGGCTGAACCAGGACCCGGGCCCGCGGCGCAACGACCTGGCAGGATGGATTGAACCGTTCGCCCCGATCAAGGCGGGTTCTGCCATTGTCCTCAAGTTGCTGCGCGATAACGGACGCGAGAGCCGGCACACGGCGTACCGTGGCGTTTTCCAGCTGATGCTGACCACGACCAAAGTCGCGCAGTTGCTGCGCCTCACCATTTCCCACGACCTGGCGTGCGTTCCGGAGATCAGCGCCAACAAGTACGCACTCAACATCCGCTTCCTGGGCGTGAGCGGAATGGATCGTGGTGCGGTGTTCGATCAGGACGTCGAGTTCGAACTCATGTTCTGTAATCTCTGAACGCCGGTTTAGCGGCGACTTCATCTTCAACCGGGAAGCGACTCGAACATGCTTGGAAGCATTCTCAAGGATCTGCTTCGCCCCGGCACGGCCAAACCGGCTGCCCAATCCGCCGTGCGTCGCGTGCTCAACGTCGGCGGCGGCAGCAAGACCATCCGCATCCCGGGCCACTACGACGGGTGGGAACAACTGCTGCTCGACATCGACAAGCGCGGAGGCGCGGATATCGTCTGCGATGCACGCAACCTATTGACCCTGCCGGGTACCCAGTTTGACGCGGTGTATTGCTCCCACAATCTCGAGCATTACTATCCACACGACGTGGTCAAGGTCCTTGCCGGGTTCTTGCACGTGCTGAAATTGGATGGCTTCACCGAAATCCGGGTCCCCGACATCCAGGCAGTGATGCATCACGTTGTGCAGACGGGAATGGACATCGACGACGTTCTGTACCAGTCCCCTGCCGGACCCATCGCCGTGCACGACGTGCTGTACGGATACGGAATTGAAATCGAAGCGTCCGGTCAGGACTATTTCGCGCATAAGCGGGGATTCACGCCGAAGTCGTTGCAGCGAGTGCTCGACGACGCGGGCTTTGCAGTCACGTTCGTGCTCGCCGCGCCAGGAGCCTACGAGGTCATGGCGCTCGCCTTCAAGGGGGAACCGACGACCGAGCAGCGGCGCGCGCTGAACCTCGTGCCAGCGTAGCCGCGCGGAATCCTCAGGGTCGTTGTCCGTGGAACGCTTGCGCACCGTCGCCTGTCCCCATTGCGGCACACCGGTCGTATGGAACGCCGCAGCGAGATGGCGGCCGTTCTGTTCGGAGCGTTGCAGGACGATCGATCAAGGCGCGTGGGCCAGCGGGACCTACCGCGTGGCCGCCGTCGAACCGCCGGACGACTTCGAGGTCATCCCGCCGCCCGAAGACGCGTAGGTAACCTTCAAGTCGGCCACGCCGCGCGACGCATTGCGACGCCCTGTGCGCCGTGTTCGATCGCCTGCGGCAGATGAGCCTCGTCAAGCCCGCCCAGCGCATACACCGGAACGCGCGTGCCGGATGCCGCCAAGGAAAAGCCTTCCCAACCCAGTGTGGTGGCGTTCGGATGCGTGGGTGTCCGCGCAATCGGCCCGAGCACTACAAAATCCAAGTCAAGGCGACCCGCGCGCGCCACATCATCAGCCCCATGGCAAGACGCCGCTGCGAGCAAATCTGCGGGCCGCTGCGAGGCGACGTCGAGTAACGCCGACGTCCAATGCACGCCATCGCACCCAAGCCGACGCGCATCCTCCGCCGTTCCGTTCAGGAGAACTTTGGCGCCAAAGCGATGCGCGAGTGGAACGAATTCACTGGCAAACGCATCAACGCGCGCCCGCGGCCAGTCCTTTTCCCGCAATTGAACCAGGCGCAGACCTGCTGTAAACGCCCGCTCCGCACGCGCCAGGAATTCGCGTTCGCCCATGTCGCCCGCGCACGTGATTCCATACAAGGCCGGCAACCCGAGTGCCGCAAGAATGCGCGTGTTGGCTGGCAACAGCGGCGCGACCGTATAGTGGCCCGGCGCCTGCCATGCAAAAGCCTGTCCGTCGTGACCGACGAGTTCGCCAGTCCATTCGAACACGCGAAAAAAATGCAGCTCGACATGTGCATGGGGATAAATGAATTCCTGCACTATCCAGGGCGACGCGCGACGGACCTCGACGCCCAGCTCTTCGCGCAATTCGCGGACCAGCGCGTCGCGCGGCGATTCGCCGGCTTCGAGCTTGCCCCCGGGGAACTCCCAATAGCCTGCGTAGGCTTTCCCGATCGGACGCTGCGCAAGCAGGACGGAGCCGCCGCCGCGCAACAGTACCGCCGCGGCGACGCGAACAACGTTGTCACTCAACGCTTGGCCGATGGCGCGTGTTCGCCGGCGTAATTCTTCGCGAACTGCCAGGCCACTCGGCCGCTGCGCGAGCCTCGCGCCAGTGCCCATTGCAGGGCCTCCTGTGTGCGCGCATGCGCGTCGCGCGCGTTGGCGGGCGCTTTTACGCGAAAATGGGCAAGCCAGCCGGCCACGGCCGCAAGGTAATCATCCTGCGCGAAGGGATAGAATGAGATCCACAATCCGAACCGCTCCGACAGCGAGATCTTTTCCTCCACCGACTCCCCGGGATGTACCTCCTCGCCGATGTGGCGGGTCTCCAGGTTCTCACTGAAGAATTCAGGCAACATGTGCCGGCGATTCGACGTCGCGTAGATGAGCAGGTTCGTCGACCCGCCCGCGATGGAGCCGTCGAGCATCACCTTGAGCGCTCGATAGCCGGACTCGCCCGCGTCAAAAGTGAGATCGTCGCAGAACACGATGAAGCGCTCGGGCCGCCCGGCAACGCGATCCGCAATATCGGGAAGGTCGGTCAGGTCGCTTTTTTCCACCTCGATCAGGCGCAAGCCACGCGCGGCGTACTTGGGGAGCATGGCCTTGACCAGCGAGGACTTGCCCGTGCCACGCGAGCCGGTCAGGAGCACGTTGTTGGCAGGCAGGCCGGCAACGAAGTGTTTGGTATTGCGGTCGATGGCGTGCTTCTGCTCGTCGACGGCGACCAGGTCGTCCAGCCTGATCGCGTGCGGATGCGCAATACCCTGGAGATAGCTCCGGCCGCCCTGCTTGCGCCAGCGCGCCGCCGTTATTTTTTTCCAGTCAGGATCGGGCGCGACCGCCGGCAACAGCGCCTCGACTCGCGCCAGCACGCGTTCGGCGCGCGCGATCAGCGACGGAAGGTCGTCAGGATCGATAGTCGGCATTGATGGTGACGTACTCATGCGAAAAATCGCAGGTCCATATCGTAACTGCAGAAGCGCCCCTTCCTAACTCTACGCGGATACCGATCTCTTCCTGCTTCATCACGCGCTGACCGTCTTCCTCGCGGTAGCTTGGTGACCGGCCGCCCTTGTCCACGACGAGCACGTCATCCAGCCAGAACGATATGCCGGCAGTATCGGTGTCGAGGGACGCCGCGTTGCCGATCGCACACACGATGCGGCCCAGGTTGGGATCGGACGCGAAAAACGCGGTCTTGACCAGCGGCGAGTGTGCGATGCCGAACGCGACGCGCTTGCATTCGGCCACTGACTGGCCGCCTTCGATGCGAATCGAAATGAACTTGGTCGCCCCTTCGCCATCGCGAACGATGGCCTGCGCCAGGGTGATGGCAACTTCCTCGATCGCGGCGCGGACAGGTTTGAGGCGCGGATCGTCCGCGGCGTGGATCGGCGCCAGCGCTGCCTTGCCCGTTGCGGCAATCACGAAGCTGTCATTGGTGGACGTATCGCCATCGACCGTCGCACCGTTGAACGACACATCGGCGACCTCGCGCACGATCTGCGCCAGCAGCGTCGCCGCGATCGGTGCATCGGTGGCCATGAAGGACAACATCGTCGCCATGTCCGGGTGGATCATGCCGGCACCTTTGGCGATTCCCGTCACGGTGACAGGAACGCCGCCGACGACCACGCGGCGCGACGCGGCCTTGGGCACCGTGTCGGTGGTCATGATGGCGTTGGCGGCGGCGAACCAGCCATTCGCCCGTGCGGCGGCGCGTGCCGCCGGTAATGCCTGAACGATCTTGTCCGTCGGCAACGGCTCCATGATCACGCCGGTGGAGAACGGCAGGACCTCCTCGGGTGCGCAGTCCAGGAGTCGCGCGACGGCCACGCATTCCGCGCGCGCGTCGGCCAAGCCCTTGTCTCCCGTCCCCGCATTGGCGTTGCCGGCATTGACGACCAGCGCCCGAAAATTGCTGCGTGTTGCATGTTGGCGCGCGAGGTGGTCGCGACACACGATAACCGGCGCGGCACAAAAACGATTCTGGGTGAACACGCCCGCCGCCACCGTGCCCGGCTCGCATAGCACCAGGAGACAATCGTCACGCGCCCAATTCTTGATCCGGGCCGCTGTCGCGCCCAGCGTGACGCCCGGCACAGGCAGCAGCGCATCGGCGACAGGGGGCACGTAGTTTACGGGCATGGGTTGCAGGGCATCGCGGGAATCGGGTGAGAAAACAAAGGGCTGCGGAATTCTACCGCAGCCCTGCTTTCCCGCAGCCTTGGAGCCTGTCGGGCTACCGGCCATCCATCAGATTCGTCCGTGGCAGTGCTTGTACTTCTTGCCGGAGCCGCAAGGACACACATCGTTGCGCCCGACCTTGTCTCCGGCGCGCGTAAACGGTGGCGGCGGCGCCAGCGCGACGTCGCCCTCGGGCGTGGTCGAGGCGAGCGCCTCGTCGAAGCCGGCGTGCTGGTACTGGACATTGGAAACGGTGTCCGCCTCCTCCACCGCCTGCACGTCCTGCTCGGAGCGAACCGTCACCGTCAGCACCACCTTCACTACGTCCTGCTTGATGCGATCGAGCATGTCGGAAAAGAGCTCGAAGGCCTCGCGCTTGTATTCCTGCTTGGGATTCTTCTGCGCATAGCCGCGCAGGTGGAT
>JBDTPJ010000052.1:0-24734 GCA_039932755.1 Betaproteobacteria bacterium | reverse complement strand
GTGCCCCTGCCGGCACGGTGCCCGTCTGCCGCTACTTCAGCACGACCTTCGCGCCTAAGAGTTCGCATTTCTATTCCGCACTGGCGAGCGATTGCGACTGGCTGCAGAGCAATCCGAACTGGCAGTTCGAGGGCTACGCATTCAACGTTGTCTTGCCTGCCGTCGACGGCAGTTGCCCCGCGCGCTATGCGCCGGTCTATCGCGTCTACAACAACGGCCAGGGTGCGGCACCCAACCACCGCTTTACCACAGACTTGGCGGTACGTAACCAGATGCTGGCGCAAGGCTATGTGGCCGAGGGCTACGGCATCGGCGTCTCGATGTGCTCACCGAACTGAGGGCGGATTGTCGCAAGCCGTCAGCCCACAAATAGAAAGCAAGCGCTGTCAAGTCTTTCGCGACCCGAGACGATGCCGTGGCCCGATCACGCCGCCGCCCCCATCCGCACCGCAATGGCGAGCGCATTGATGAGCGCCTGCGGATTGGCGATTCCCTTTCCGGCAATTTCGTAGGCCGTCCCGTGCGCCGGCGTGGTGATCGCGACCGGAAGGCCGCCCTGCACGGTGACGCCGCGCTCAAAGCCCATCAGCTTCATCGCGATCTGGCCCTGGTCGTGGTACATCGTGACGATGCCGTCGAAGGCGCCATTTTTCGCGCGCACGAAGATGGTGTCCGCAGGATAGGGGCCATCGGCAGCGTGGCCGCGCTGTGCCGCGAGGCGCACGCCGGGCGCGATGACGTCGATCTCTTCACGACCGTAACTTCCATTGTCGCCATTGTGTGGGTTCAAGCCGCACACGCCGATGCGCGGCGCGTCGGTGCCTGCGCGGCGCAGCGCGTCGTCGAGCATGCCGATGGCTTCGGCGACTTTTTCGGCCGTGAGCAGGTCCGCGACCTCGCGCAGGGCGACGTGCGAGGTCACGCGCGAGGTCCACAGCGTTTCCAGCACGTTGAACTCCCCACACGCACCGCGATGATCGAGCACGTGGGCAAACCAGCGCAGCTCGTCCTCCTCCGCCATGCCGCCGGCGCGCAACGCCGCCTTGTTAAGCGGCGCAAAGCAGACGGCATCGACCTTGCCATCGTGGGCAAGGGCCAGTGCCGCTCGCAGGCCGTCGAGCATGAACGCGCCGTTGTCGGCGCAAGCTTGAGCGGGAGCGAATGCGGGGGCGGTCCAGCCGCTCCACTCCAGCCGCGAAATATCCGGTGTCTCGTCGACGTCGTCCGAAGCCACCGCGGGCAGGTCAAGCGCCACGCCCGCGATGCGGGTGGCCTCGTCCCATCCCGCTTGCTGCGCGATCACGACGATGCGCGCATCCGGCAGCGCGGACGGCGCAGCGAGCACCTTGGCGACGAGCTCCGGACCGATGCCGGCCGGGTCGCCGGTAAAAAGTGCAATCGTGGGTCGCTTCATTGACTGCGCACTATTCGTCGACCTTGATGTTGGCCTCGCGCACCAGCTTGCCGAAGCGGTCGTAGTCTGCGCGTTGCAGCGCGGCGAATTGCTCGATCGTCAGCGTGCCGGGTTCGCCCGCCAGGCCGGCTATGCGCTTTTGCACTTCCGGCGTTTGCAACGCCTTCATGATTTCTGCATTGAGCCGTGCCACGACGTCCTTGGGCGTTCCCGCCGGAGCGAACACGCCGTACCACGTGGTCATCTCGAGTCCGGGAAAGCCCGCCTCGGCCAGCGTGGGAACGTCCGGCAGTTCCGGCGAGCGCTTGGGCGTGGTCACGGCCAGTGCGCGCACTTTGCCGCCCTTGATCTGGCCAATCGCCGACGACGTCGTGTCGAACATCAATTGCGCGTTGCCGGAAATGAGATCGAGATGGGCCTGGCTGCTTCCTTTGTAGGGAATATGCGTCATCTGCACGCCGGCGAGTTTCTTGAACGCTTCACCGGCCAAGTGCTGCGTGCTGCCCGAGCCCGACGAGGCGAAATTGAACGTGCCGGGCTTGGCCTTCATCTGCGCTACAAGTTCGCGCACGTCCTTGGCCGTTACCGAGGGTCCGACGATCAGCACATTGGGCACGACCATGACCAGCGCAACCGGCGTCAGGTCCTTCAGCACGTCGAAGCCGAGCTTCATGAGGTGCGGCGCGATCGCCTGGCCGGTGTTGGTGGCAACGAGCAGCGTGTAGCCATCCGGCGGCGACTTGGCGGTGATGTCCGCGGCAATCGTGTTCGAGGCGCCCGGCTTGTTCTCGACTACGAACGGCTGCTTCATTGTATCGGCGAGTTCCTTGCCGAGCATCCGCGCAACGATATCGGTGCCCCCTCCCGGTGAAGCGCCCACCATCAGGCGGACCGGTTTTGACGGGTACGCTTGAGCGGCAACGTCTGCGGAGGCCGTGCCGAGCGACAACAGTGCGCAGCATGCCGCGGCGAGCGCGAGCCGCCGGCCGCGCCAAGTTTCAGATCCAATCGCGAGCATGGTTCAGCGACCTTTTTTGAACGGGACGACCTTCTGCTTTTGTTCGCCCAACCCCTGGATGCCGAGCGCGACGACGTCGCCGGCCTTCAGCCACTGCTGCGGCTTCATGCCCATGCCCACCCCGGGCGGCGTGCCGGTCGTGACCACGTCGCCAGGCAGCAGCGTCATATATTTAGAAACATCAGCCACAAGCTCCGCGATCGTGAAGATCATGGTCCTGGTGTTGCCGGTCTGCCTGCGCACGCCGTTCACGTCGAGCCACATGTCGAGGTTCTGCACGTCCTTGATCTCGTCGGTGGTGACGAGCCAGGGACCGAGCGGCCCGAAGGTGTCGCAGCCCTTGCCCTTGTTCCATTGGGACGCGCTCTTTTTCAGCTGGAAATCGCGCTCCGAAACATCGTTGACCACGCAGAAGCCGGCAACGTACTTGAGGGCGTCCTTCTTTTCCACATGCCGCGCCGTGCGACCGATCACGAAGGCGATCTCCACTTCCCAGTCGAGCTGCGTCGAGTCCTTGGGCACCATCACGTTGTCGTTGGGGCCGACGATGCAGGTCTGGGACTTGAAGAAGACGATCGGATTTTCGGGAATGGGCGAGTTGGTCTCCTTCGCGTGATCGACATAGTTGAGGCCGATGGCGACGAATTTGGACGGCGTGGCAACGCAGGGTCCGAAGCGCTGCTTGCCTTTGACCAGGGGCAACTTCTTGATATCGAGTTTCTTGAGTTTGGCGATCTCGGCCGGCGCAAGCGTGGCGCCATTGATGTCCTTCACCTTCTTCGACAGGTCGCGAAGCTTGCCCTCCTTGTCGATGAGGCCGGGCTTCTCTTTTCCTGCGGGACCGTAGCGTACGAGTTTCATGCTTTTCTCCTGGACTGGGGGTTGCGATTGTGGACGTTCATATTGTCATTCCACCGTCCACGGAATAGACCTGTCCGGTGGCGAATGTGGATTCGTCGGAGGCGAGGAACAGCACGATCGGCGCAATTTCCTCAGCCTTGGCCAATCGCCCCATCGGTTGCCGCGCGATGAACATCTTGCGCGCTTCCACGGGGTCGTCAAAGGCATTGATGCGGTCGCCCAGCGACGGCGTGTCGACCGTGCCCGGCGCAATCGCATTGCAACGCACGCCTTTTTGCACGTAGTCCGCGGCGACGGCCTTGGTCAGGCCGACCACGGCCGCTTTGCTTGCCCCGTAGACGAAGCGGTTGGGAATGCCTTTGATCGAGCCGGCGACAGAGGCCATGTTGATGATCGATGCCCAGCTGCCCGTCTTCTGATGCTTGTCGAGCATCTTGGGCAACGCGGCCTTGATCGCGATGTACATCGCCCGAACGTTCAGGTTGAAGCTGAAATCCCAGTCCTTGTCCGTGCATTCGAGGATAGTGCCGGCATGCACGTAGCCTGCGCAGTTGAACAGAACGTCGAGCGCGGGCAATTCGTCGATCAGTTTACCGACGGCCGCGTCGTCGAGCACATCGAGAACGCGGGTGTGCACGTTGGCCACGCCCGAATAGTTGGATAGCAGCGTCGGCTTGACGTCTGTCGCGTAGACGGTGGCGCCTTCGCGCGCCATCTGGATGACACTGGCGAAGCCGATGCCCTGGCCTGCTGCCGTGACCAGTACTGTTTTTCCGGTGAGACGTCCCATAGTGAAAACTTCTCCTGTAGTCCGGAGCCCGCCGATCTAAAGAGCGGCGTCCCGATTCTGTTAATCAAGGCTGGGTCGGAGCGAAACCGCCGGGTCCGCCCAACGCGTATTCGGTACGAGAGGGTACCAACCCGGGCGACCCGGGTCGCGGTCGTAGGGGTAGCCGCCGAGCTGCTTGTATAACTCGTGATATTGCCGCAGTTTTTCGCGGTCCAGCGTGACGCCCAGGCCGGGTGCGTCGGGCACGCGAATCGCGCCGTTCTCGTAGCGCATCAGGCCACCCGTGATGACGTCGTCCACGAGATGATGATAGTGGGCGTCGGCGGCATAGCCCAGGTTGGGCAGCACCGCACCCAGGTGCAGCATCGTTGCAAGCTGGATGCCGAGTTCGCCGGAACTGTGCACGGCCACGCCGAGGCCCATCGTCTCGCAGACGCCGGCGGCCTTGATGCACGGGCGGATGCCGCCCCAAAACGTGGTGTCGAGCAGGATGACGTCGACTGCGCCGGACTGCACGTTGGTCGCCAACTGCTCGAAATTGATCACGACCGTATTGGTAGCGGTGGGGAGTGGCACGAAGTCCTTGAGCCGCTTCAATTGCGGCATGCCCCATACCGGATCCTCGAAATAGTCGTTGCGGATATCCAGGATTGCGTTGCCGAACGCAATCGCGTCCGCCAGTGAAAGCGCGGAATTGGGATCGTACCGGAACCGCTCTCCCGGCAACGACGCGGCAAGTGCGCGGTAGCACGCCAACTCATGCGCCGGCGGATACACCCCGCCTTTCAACTTGTGCGACGTAAAGCCGTAACTTTTCTTGAGCGCCCGCCCTTGTGCGACCAGCTGCTCGGGCGTGCGCACCTCGCCCTTGCCGGTTTCGGGATTGGCGTAGCGAAAGAAGAGATAACTCGCGAAATCGACCGCGTCGCGCAGCTTGCCACCCAGCAATGCGTGGACCGGAACGCCAAGCTTTTGCCCCATGATGTCGAGGCACGCAAACTCGAGGGCGGCATGCAGTTGCGTGCGGTTGTTGTACAAGCTGGCGGTGGGGTTGCAAATCTTGAAGCGCATGGCTTCCAGCGCAAACACGTCATGGCCGCGCAGGTACGATTCCAGGCCGCTAAACGCGCGAGTGGCGTCCTCGCCGCCACCGCCCATTTCGCCCAATCCCAGGAAGCCGTCCGCGGTTTCCACCTCGACGATGGTCCGCACAAAGCGACCCCAATGTGCGCCGTTGCTATGCAGCAGCGGGGCTTCCAGTGGCACCGTGACGGGTGTGGCGCGTATCGATGCGATGGTCGTGGCGGTCATGTCGCGATGCAAGGGAAAGTGGAGGTTCCGAGGAACCGCAAGGTCGGTGTGCGGTGGCGGCCCGCACTTGGGCGACGAGCGGCTGATTCTAACTCAGCGCCCGTTGAATTGGTAATACCACTTGACCAGTTTCCGGGCGGGGGTTAGCCTTCGAACCCGACCCCGAGGACAACTGGCGCCGCCATTTGAAGCGTCATCCGCGCCATGCCGTTCCAGAGCATCGAGCCCCGCCGCCTTTACCGGCAGATCGCCGACCAGATCCGCACGCTGATCCGCAGCGGCGAATTTTCGACCGGCGCGCGCTTGCCGCCCGAACGCGACCTGGCCAAGCAACTGGGTGTCTCCCGACCGTCGGTGCGCGAGGCGCTGATCGCGCTCGAGGTGGAGGGCCTGGTCGAAGTCCGGATTGGCTCGGGAATTTATGTGCAGGCCGTGCACGCAAATGAGGACAGTGCCGGGAATGTCAAAGGCGCCGGCAGGGGTGTCAGCAGGGCGGGTCACGAACTCGATGGTGGCGCTACCGCGGGTCCATTCGAATTGTTGCGTGCGCGCTATGTGATCGAAGGCGAAACGGCGGCACTTGCGGCCAAGTCCGCCAAAAAAGCGCAAGTGCACGCCATGGAAGAAGCGCTAGGCGCAATGCAACATGAACTGGAGGGGGAAAAGCAGCCGCTGGAGGGCGACCGGATGTTCCATTTGCGCATTGCGGAGGCGACAGGCAATGGCGCGCTGGTGGCCGTGGTCGACATGCTGTGGGTGGACCGCACGGGACCGCTGTACAAGCAACTCGAGCACCACTACGATTCACCGGGACTGTGGCATTCCGCGATGGCCGAACATCGCGCCGTCCTGACGGCCATTGCCGCCAAGGATCCGGCGGCCGCCAAGGCAGCGATGCAGCGGCACCTGAATCAGGCGTACAAGCGATTCAGCACCGGCTGGGACAGCGTGGCCGGCGGGAAATAGAGTACCAAGAGAAGAATGAGCGACGACATGAGTCGCGAAAAATTTGCGAAGGAGACGCGATGCTAGCTTGCCGAATTCACGCCAAGGAAGATCTTCGGATCGAGCCGGTCGAAATGCCAACACCGGGTCCGGGGGAAGTGCTGCTGCGCCTGGGCGCCGCCGGCATTTGCGGCTCCGATCTCCACTATTTCTTTGAGGGACGCAATGGCAGCTTCATCGTTCGTGAGCCGTTGATTCCCGGCCACGAGGCATCGGGGGTCGTTGCAGCGGTGGGACCGGGCGTGACGCGGGTGAAGAAGGGTGACAATGTCGCCATTTCGCCGTCCCACGCCTGTGGTCGCTGCGAATATTGCCGCGACGGCCGCGAACAGCTTTGCACCAAGATGAAATTTCTCGGCAGTGCGAGCCTGTTCCCGCACGTGCAGGGCATGTTCCAGGAATATTTCGTGATGGGCGAGCGACAGTGCTACCCCGTTGCCGGCGATATCACGTTGGGAGAGCTTGCGTTCGCCGAACCCCTGGCGGTGGGATTGCATGCCGTCAATCGTGGCGGCGACCTGCTCGGCAAGTCGGTGCTTATCACGGGTGCCGGCACCATTGGTTGCGTCACCGTGCTGGCCGCGCACCTGGCCGGGGCAAGAAAAATTACGGTCACCGATGTTCTCGACCGGCCGCTCGCGCAGGCGAAGCTCGTCGGCGCTGACGTAACGCTGCGCGCGGACCGCGAGGGCGAAGCACTCGCCACGCCGCAATTCGACGTGGCCTATGAGGTATCCGGCAATTTCAACGCGCTCAAGAGTTGCGTCGCGGCAACGAAGCGTGGCGGCGTGGTTGTACAGGTCGGCACGTTGCCGCACGAGCCGCTGCCCTTCGTGGTCAACGAACTCATGGCCAAGGAACTCGACCTGCGCGGCGCGTTTCGCTGGGGAATCGAATTCGACTGGGCGGTGGACTACCTGTCGACGCGCCGCGTCGACGTGCGGCCGCTGTTGTCCGGGCAATATCCGCTGCAGGATGCCGTCGCCGCGTTCCATGCAGCGGCCGACAAGAACAAGAGTACGAAGGTCCAGGTCGTTTGCGCCTGACCGAATTCATCGAAGCCGGCATCGTTCCGGCGTCAACGACATCGCTCCAAGGAGGAATCATGCGTTTGCTTGCAAAACTGGTACTGGCCGCCGCAGCGGCTGTTGCATTGACCGCCGGCCCCGCGTTCGCGCAGCAGAAGTTGAAGTGGGCGCACGTGTACGAAGCATCCGAGCCGTATCACACAGAGTCAGTGTGGGCCGCGGCGGAAATCAAGAAGCGCACCAACGGCAAGTTCGACATCGAAGTGTTTCCGGCCAGCACGCTCGGCAAGGAAACCGACATCAACCAGGGCATGGCGCTGGGCACCGTCGACATGATCATCAGCGGGCCGTCGTTTGCGGCGCGCAGCTATCCGCGTCTCGGCATCGCCTACTATCCGTTCATTTTCCGCGATGCTGACCACCTGCTGGCGTACTCGAAGAGCCCGGTCTTCGCCGAGATGGTCAATGAATTCCGCGCTAAGACCGGCATCCAGATCACCGCGTACACCTACTACGGCGCGCGCCACGTGACCGCGCAGAAGCCGTTTACCGACTGCGCGGGAATGAAGGGGCTGAAGATCCGGGTGCCCGACGTGCCGACGTACATGGCGACGCCGAAGGCCTGCGGCGCCAATCCGACGCCGATCGCGTTCGCGGAGGTCTACCTCGCGCTGCAGAACGGTACGGTCGATGCGCAGGAAAACCCGCTGACCACGATCGAGGCCAAGAAGTTCTACGAAGTGCAGAAGGCGATCATGCTGACCGGCCACATCGTGGACGGACTGACCACACAGGTCGCGCCGCATGTCTGGAACAAGCTGACGCCTGACGAGAAGAAGATCTTCACGGAAGTCACGCAGGAAGCAGCGGCGCGCGCGACCGAGAAAATCAAGAAGCGCGAGGCCGAGCTCGCGGACGAGTTCAAGAGGAAGGGTCTGCAGATCGTCGTCGTGAACCGGCAGAGCTTCATCGACGCGGTGCTGAAGAGCACGACGCCGGAGTCGCTGGGCTTCACCAAGGCGGACTACGACAAGATCGTCGCGATCAAGTGACGCATCCGTCCAAGAGCCAGATGCGAAGCATCGCAGCGATTGGAGACGGATGCGTCATTCCCGCTCAGTTACCAAAACGAGCGGGGATCCAGGGTGTTGGGGGCGTCATCCCCGCGGGGGCGGGGATCCAGCGGTGTAATTTGAAAGGCACTGGGTTCCCGCTTCCGCGGGAACGACGATGGAATTGGCGTTGGGTTCCCGCCCAAGTTTGCCCACTCGTGGGCAAGGTATCGCGGGAACGACGATTGAGGCAATACGGAGTTCCCGCTGTCTCGGGAACCACCACTGCTCGCGGACACGGTAGATCGACATGACCGACACGACTGAAGAATTCAAGGCGGGGGCCGTCCTCGACGCAGAGGGCCACTTCCATGTAGAGGACGCGCCTATCGACCTGTCGCCGTACCTGGTCGAGGACTGGGTGTCGCTCGCGTTCTTCTGGCTGCTCGGGCTCGATGTTTTTTATCAGTTCTTCACGCGGTACGCGCTCAACGACTCGGCTGCGTGGACCGAGGAGATCGCGCGCTACCTGCTGATCTGCACGGTGTTCATGGGTGTCTCCGCCGCCGTGCGGCGAACCCGGCACATCCATGTCGATTTCCTCTACCGGCTCATTCCTGCGGCCGCCGGCCGCGCGCTTTCCACGCTGGTCGACCTGGGACGGATTGTGTTCTTTGCCGTGGCGGTCGGCCTGACGATCCAGATGATGATGCGGATGACTTCGCTCAAGATGACCATCATCGACCTGCCGATGAATCTTGTGTACGGAGTCTGCGCGATCGGGTTCGCGGCGGCGGTCGTGCGTTCGGTGCAGGTCGCAATCGAGAACTGGAAGCGCGGATTCAGCCTTCTCGAGCGTCCCGAGCACGCCATCGAGGAGACCATCGAATGAGCGCGGCCGGGCCGTCCCAAGGCGCTTGCCCTCCCTCGGGGGGAGGCGAACGCAGTTCGTTTCGGGGGGAGACAATATGACGGGTACGCTCCTCACATCTTTCCTCGCGCTGATGGTGACCGGCATCCCGGTCGCCATTGCAATGGCTGGCGCGTCGCTGATCTACATCGTGGTCACGGGCAGCACTCCGCCGATGGTGATTGTGCACCGGATGATCAGCGGCCTCGACAGCTTCCCACTGCTCGCCGTGCCGTTCTTCATCCTGGCCGGCAACCTGATGAACAACGCGGGCATCACCAATCGCATCTACAACTTCGCCTTGGGGTTGGTCGGCTGGATGAAAGGCGGCCTGGGTCACGTCAACATCATCGGCTCGGTGATCTTCGCGGGGATGTCGGGCACGGCCATCGCGGATGCCGCGGGTCTGGGCACGATCGAGATCAAGGCGATGCGCGACCACGGGTATTCGAAGGAGTTCTCCGTTGGCGTCACCGCCGCGTCGGCGACACTCGGGCCCATCATTCCGCCATCGCTGCCATTCGTGATCTACGGCATGGTCGCCAACGTTTCCATCGGCCAGTTGTTCCTGGCGGGCATCCTGCCGGGATTGGTGTTGACCGTACTGATGATGCTGACGGTCGCGTATTTCGCGCACAAGAACAACTGGGGCGCGGACATCAAGTTCGAGTGGAGTCGCGTCGGCAAGGCGGGCCTGGAGCTGGGTGTCGTCATCGCGTTTCCGCTGGTGATATGGCTTGCAGTGCAGGCTGGCGCGAATGGCGCGCTGGCGGCGGGCATCGCGATGGTCGCGCTGTTCCTCGCCGACTGGAAGTGGAAATTCGAGGCGGTGCTGCCGATCATCACGCCGGTGTTGCTGATCGGCGGCATGACGACCGGCATCTTCACACCCACCGAGGGCGCGGTCGCGGCGTCCATCTGGGCGCTGTTCCTGGGCCTCTTTTGGTACCGGACCATGACGTGGAAGATGCTGGTCAAGGTATCGATGGAGACGATCGAGACCACCGCCACGGTGTTGTTCATTGTCGCTGCCGCCTCGATATTCGGCTGGCTGCTGACGGCGACGCGCGTCACTGACATGGTCACCGCGTGGACGCTGAGCTTCACGCAAACGCCGTGGGTGTTCTTGCTGCTGGTGAACCTGCTCCTGCTTTTCGTCGGCTGCTTCCTCGAGCCGACGGCGGCCATACTGATCGCCGTCCCGGTGCTGATGCCCGTGGTCCTCCAGCTGGGCATCGATCCGGTGCATTTCGGGCTGATCGTCGTGCTCAACCTGATGATCGGCCTTTTGCATCCGCCGATGGGAATGGTGCTGTACGTGCTCGCGCGCGTCGCGCGAATGTCGCTGGAGCGCACTACGATGGCCATCCTGCCCTGGCTCATTCCGCTGCTGGGCAGCCTGATCCTGATCACCTACGTTCCGATCATCTCGCTCTGGTTGCCCAGGCTGGTGTATCGATAGCCGCAGCCCATGGCGTCAATCGAACGCGTCGAGATCCTGCAGGTCAATCTGGCGCCCAAGGTCAAGCGCACGGATGCCATCCAGTCCTTCATTACGCAGGAGACGCCGCTGGTGCGGATCACCTGCGACGACGGTACCGTGGGTGTGGGATACACCTACACGATCGGCACCGGCGGTTCGTCGGTCGTTGCCCTGCTGCGGGATCACCTCGCGCCACGCCTCATCGGCCGCAATGCCGCGCATATCGAGGCAATCTGGAAGGACCTGTTCTTCGCGACCCACTCTACTGCGGTCGGAGCAATCACTAGTCTCGCACTTGCCGCGATCGATACGGCACTATGGGACATTCGTTGCGTGCGCGCCGGCGAGCCGCTTTGGAAAATGGCAGGTGGCGCGCAGACAAAGGTGCCGGTGTACACGACGGAGGGCGGTTGGCTTCACCACTCGCAGCAGCAGTTGGTCGACGAGGCCGTGGCCGCGAAGGAGTCGGGATTCAAAGGCTGCAAGGTGAAGGTCGGCAAGCCTTCGCTCGCGGAAGATGTGGCCCGATTGTCCGCTGTGCGGGCTGCAGTCGGTGACGGTTTCGAAATCATGGTGGACGCCAACCAGGCGTTCACGGTTGCAGAGGCCTGCCGTCGCGCCCATGCTTACCGCGAGTTGATGTTGGGGTGGTTCGAAGAGCCATTGCCGGCCGAGGACCTGGGCGGGCATGTCGAGCTTGCTGCCAAGGCGTCCATGCCCATCGCAATCGGCGAATCGCTCTATCACCCGGCGCATTTTCGCGAGTACCTGGTGCGCGGCGCGTGTTCCGTAATCCAAGTCGATTGCGCCCGGGTCGGCGGCATCACGCCCTGGCTCAAGGTTGCGCACCTGGCCGAGTCGTTCAACGCGCCCGTCTGTCCCCATTTTCTGATGGAGCTGCACGTGTCCTTGTCCGCCGCCGTGCCGAACGGAACGTGGGTGGAATACATTCCGCAGCTTGATTCTATTACCAACTCGCGCATGACCATGCACGAGGGTCATGCACTTCCGCCTGATGCCCCGGGGTTGGGAATCGACTGGGACTTTGCCGCAGTCGACCGACTCGCCATTGGGCGGGCGACGGTCCAGTAAGGAGAAAACCATGCTTACACGTAGCGCACTTACCATCCGCCTCCACCCGAATGACGATGTGGTCATCGCCCGCTCCCAGCTGGTGGGTGGCACCACGCTGCTCGACGAAAAAATCACGGTCGTGGGCCTGGTCCCGCCGGCGCACAAGATCGCCACGCGTGCCATCGCAAAGGGCCAGCCGGTGCGCCGCTATAACCAGATCATCGGCTTTGCGAGCAAGGATATTGCCCCCGGCGAGCACGTGCATCTCAATAACCTTGTCATGGGCACGTTCGATCGAGATTATGCGTTTGGCGAAGACATGAAGCCGACGCAATACGTGACCCCGGCTGCGACCTTCATGGGTATCGTGCGCGAGGACGGTCGCGTCGCCACCCGCAATTACCTGGGCATCCTGTCCACGGTGAACTGTTCTGCCACGGTGTCGCGCGGCATCGCCGAATACTTCACGCGCGAAAGGCTTGCGGAATTTCCCAATGTCGACGGCGTGGTCGCGCTGACGCACGGCTCGGGTTGCGGCATGGATACGCATGGTGAAGGCATGTTGCTCCTGCGGCGTACGCTCGGCGGCTACGCACGGCACGCGAACTTTGCGGGCGTGCTGATGATCGGCCTCGGATGCGAGGCCAACCAGATCAGTTCGCTCATGGGCGCGCAGAACCTGAAGGAAGGCCCGCTCCTGCGCACATTCAGTATCCAGGACACGGGAGGCACCGCCAAGACCATCGCCTACGGCATCGGCCTCATCAAGGAAATGCTGCCGCACGCCAACGTGGTCAAGCGCCAGCCCGTTCCTGCGTCGCACATCACGGTGGGCCTGCAATGCGGTGGCTCGGACGGCTACTCGGGCATCACCGCCAATCCCTCGCTGGGTGCGGCGGTCGACCTGCTTGTGCGTCACGGCGGCACGGCGATCCTTTCCGAGACGCCGGAGATCTACGGTGCAGAACATCTGCTCACGCGCCGCGCAGTTTCGCGGGAAGTGGGCGAAAAACTTGTCTCGCGCATCAAGTGGTGGGAGGAGTACACGACGCGCGAAAAGGGCGAAATGAACAACAATCCGTCGCCGGGAAACAAGGCGGGTGGACTGACCACCATCCTGGAAAAATCACTCGGCGCGGTGGCCAAAGGGGGCACCACCAATCTCGTCGCCGTCTACGAGTATGCGGAGCCGGTCATGGCGCATGGCTTCGTTTACATGGACACACCAGGTTACGACCCGGTCTCGGCCACCGGGCAGGTGGCGGGCGGCGCCAACATGATCGTGTTCACCACCGGCCGGGGATCTGCCTACGGCTGTGCGCCCGCGCCGTCGCTCAAGCTGTCGACCAACACGCCGCTCTGGGTCAAGCAGGAAGAAGACATCGATTTGAATTGCGGCGAGATCGCCGACGGCACCGCGTCGGTCGATGGCACGGGCGAGCGCCTGTTCCAGCTGATGCTCGACACCGCGTCCGGCACCAAGTCCAAGAGCGAGAGGCACGGCTATGGCCAGAGCGAATTCGTGCCGTGGTACCTGGGCGCGGTGATGTAGCGCCCGGGTTGCCGCGCTCGGTTGTCCAAATAATTGAGACTCTCAGTTGAAATCACTCAGTTGACATCAACTACCGCCGCCCGTAGGCTGCCAACGGGCTGCGCACACAAGACGGCAAGATCCGCGTATTGCAGCATCACTATCCATGGAGGAGTCGCATGAAGCTGTTTAGCCAACTCGCCGCCGCGCTGGTCGCGGCCAGCATGCTCGCCGCCACCGCGCCGGCGGCCGCCCAGGAAACGCTCACCGTCTGGTGGGTCAAGGGGTTCTACAAGTCCGAGGACGACGCCCTGTTCGCCGCGATCAAGAAGTTCGAGGCCAAGACGGGCGTCAAAGTCGACCTGTCGCAATACCCCGTGCAGGACATGATTCCGAAGACGGTCGCAGCACTCGACGCCGGCACGCCGCCGGACGTCGCCTACGCCGATGTCTACGACTTCCAGGTCACGGGCAAATGGGCGTTCGACGGCAAGCTCGAGGATATCACCGACGTCATTACCCCGCTGAAGGGCGGGTTCCTCAAGAACACGGTTGAGACCACCTATCTTTACAACGACAAGACCAAGAAGAAGGCCTACTACGCCTTCCCGTTGAAGCAGCAGACCATGCACATCCAGTACTGGAAGGACATGCTGGGCGAGGCGGGCTTCAAGGGGTCGGACCTGCCGTCTGGGTGGAAGGCCTACTGGTCGTTCTGGTGCGACAAAGTGCAGCCGGCATATCGCAAGAAGACGGGGACGCGTGTCTATGCGACAGGGTTCCCGATGGGCGTCGATTCGAGCGACTCGTTCTATTCGTTCCTCACCTTTGCCGACGCGTACAACGTCAAGATGGTCGACGACAACGGCAAGCTGCTGGTCGATGACCCGAAGGTGAGACAGGGGTTGATCGGCGCGCTGAAGGACTACACGGAGCCCTACGTGAAGGGCTGCACGCCACCCTCGTCGACGTCGTGGAAGGACCCCGACAACAATGTCGCCTTTCACAACAAGACGACCATCATGACCCACAACGCGACGATCTCGATCGTCGCCAAATGGCTCGACGATGCGAACAACGCCACACTCACCGCCGAGCAGCGTGCCCAGGCGAAGAAGAACTACGAAGAGCTGATCGCGACCGCGGGCTTTCCGAACAAGCCAGACGGCTCGAAGATGGTCTATCGTGCCGCGGTCAAGACGGGCGTGATCTTCGAAGGCTCCAAGAACAAGAAGCGGGCGAAGGAGTTCGTCGCGTTCCTGCTGCAGGACGAAAATCTCCAGCCGTACGTCGAAGGCTCGCTGGGCCGCTGGTTCCCGGTGACCAAGACCGGCGCCGCCAGCGCGTTCTGGCAGGCCGACCCGCATCGCAAGGACGTGTTCGATCAGTTCGCCGCCGGAACGGTGACGTTCGAATTCACGAAGAACTACAAGTTCACGATCCTTAATAACGAAAACGTCTGGGCAAAGGCGATGAATCGCGTGGTCACCGACAAGGTTCCGGTGGACAAGGCGGTCGACGAGATGATCGCGCGCATCAAGCAGGTTGCGGGCTAGCTGACGCCGGTTCGCACGCTACTACGCAACATCGGGCGGGCGCGCGGCTCGCCCGGCCCGCGCACCGCGTCAAGCGGAGGAGCAACCTATGACGACAGTCGCGCTTCCCGACAAGAACCTGGCACCGCCCGGACCGGGACGCCAGGCCCTTTCCCCCTGGCAGAAGTGGGGGATGATCCTCATTGCGCCATACGTAGTGGTGTTCCTGGTGTTCGTGCTCTACCCGGTCGGTTACGGCCTGTGGATCGCGCGTCATCCGGCCAGCTATACGAAGCTTTTCGCCGACCCTATCTTCGCGCGCTCCTTGGTCAACACGGTCGCGTTCGTGGTTATCGGGGTCAACCTCAAGATGATTGTCGCGCTGGTCCTGTCGGGGTTTTTCATACAGGCGCGTACTTGGATCAAGTGGCTGTCGCTGCTGTTCATCCTGCCGTGGGCGGTGCCGTCGATCCCGACGATCCTGTCGGTCCGCTTCATGCTCAACCCGGAGTGGGGACTCATCAATTCGCTGATCTTCCGCTTCACCGGTGAAGACGGTCCCAACTGGCTCAACGATCCGACGCTCGCGCTGTCGATGGCGATGCTCATGCACATCTGGAAGTCGTTGCCGTTCTGGACGCTGATCCTGATCGCGGGCCGGCTCGCGATACCTGCAGAGCACTATGAGGCCGCGTCGGTCGACGGCGCGACCAGCTGGCAGAAATTCAGGTTCATCACCTGGCCGTCCATGCGCACGCTCTATCTCACGTGCACGATACTGTCGATGATCTTTACGATGGGGGACTTCAACAGCGTGTATCTGCTGACAGGTGGCGGTCCAGCCGACCTCACGCACGTGCTCGCCACGCTCGGCATCCGTTACCTGCGCCTCGACCAGGTCGATCTGTCGATGGCAGCGATCATCGTGGCGCTGCCGGCGATCCTTCCCCTCATCTACTTCATGATGAAGCGGCTGTCGAAATGACCCCCCCCGCTCACGAAATTGCTTTGTTCGCTGCCCCCGGAGGGGGCGCAGTCAGTCCCTTGGGGCGGCCCGGCAGGACTGACATATGAGAATCAAGACGTGGCGTCAGGCAGGTACCGAAGCGAAGCTGTTGCTGATCGGCATTCCGGTGTTTATCTGGACCATGCTGCCGATCTATCACCTGGTCCTGTTCGCAATCTCGCCCAGGGACAAGGCGATGAGCGGGAAGCTGTGGCCCGACGACCCCACGCTGCATAACTTCAAGGTGGTCTTTTTCGAGGAGCATTACTACCTCAACCACTTCTGGCTGCAGATGTGGAACTCGCTGATCATCGCGGTCGCGGTCGGTTTCCTCACGCTTCTCGTTGCCACCTTCGCGGCGTTCGCGATCAGCCGCCTCAAGGTGCGCGGCGGCCGCATGGTGATGAATGCGGCACTTTGCACGTACTTCATACCCGCCGCCTTTCTTGCGGTGCCGATGTACAAGACCATGAGCGTATACGGGCTGCTCAACAGCCAGTGGTCGCTCATTCTGGCGATGACGACCATCGCCGCGCCGTACTCGATCTGGGTGCTGAAGCAGGCGTCGGACAAGCTGCCGTATGAACTCGATGAGGCGGCCAAGATGGATGGCGCTTCGCCGCTGCAGCTCTTTCGGCTGGTTTATCTGCCGCTGATGACGCCGTCGTTGGTGGCGATCGGCACCTACGCGCTGCTGCTCGCCTGGAACGAGTACCTCTACGCGTTCCTGCTGCTGTCGAAGGACACGCAGATCACGCTGGGCGTCGCGCTGGGCAACTTCCTCGCGGCGGACGATTCGCCGTGGGAACTGCTGATGACGACGGGCCTCATCTACGCGCTGCCGCCGGCGGCGATCTACTACACGTTCAAGCGATACATGGTCGGCGGTCTGACGGCCGGCGCGGTCAAAAGCTGAACCCGGGCTGCGTCCAAAAACTTCGGAGCAAAGCATGGCAACCGTATCTTTCCAGAACATCGAGAAGTCCTTCGGCAGCACGAAGGTCATCCAGGGCATCAGCTTCGACATCAAGGAAGGCGAGTTCATGGTCCTGGTCGGCCCGTCCGGGTGCGGCAAGTCGACCTTGCTGCGCATGCTGGCGGGACTGGAGGAGATCACCGGCGGCACCATCGCCATCGACGACAAGGTGGTCAACGACATCGAGTCCAAGGACCGCGACATCGCGATGGTGTTCCAGAGTTATGCGTTGTACCCGCACATGACGGTGAGCGAAAACATGGCGTTCAGCCTCAAGCTGCGCAAGGCGGACCGGAAGGTTATGGCCGACCGCGTGGCGCATGCGTCCAAGATCCTGAACCTCGATCCGTATCTCGCGCGTTTCCCGCGGGAGCTTTCCGGCGGCCAGCGGCAGCGTGTGGCGATGGGCCGGGCAATCGTCCGTGACCCGAAGGTGTTTCTCTTTGATGAGCCGCTGTCCAACCTCGATGCCAAGCTCCGGGTGGCGATGCGCGCCGAAATCAAGTCGCTGCACCAGCGGCTGAAGACGACCACGGTCTACGTCACGCACGACCAGGTCGAGGCGATGACGATGGCCGATCGCATCGTGGTCATGCACGATGGCCGCATCGAGCAGATCGGCGCGCCGCTCGATCTCTATGATCATCCGGACAATCTGTTCGTCGCGCAGTTCATCGGCTCGCCTGCCATGAACGTCATGAGCGGCAAGGTCAAGCGCGGGGGCGGTCCGGCGCATGTGGAGGTCGCGGGTGGCGTGCGCTGGCCGCTGCAGCATGGCCCCGGCACGGAAGGGCAGGCCGTGGCCTACGGAATTCGTCCGGGCGACCTTCGCCTCGCCAGTCCGGACGCGGCGGACGCGGTGCCCGCGGAAATCGTGGTGGTGGAACCGACCGGCGCTGAAACGGAGCTTCTGATCCAGGCTGGCGACGACCAGTTGATCCTGGTCACGCATGGCCGTCCCAATGTGAATCCCGGCGACCGGATCGGCCTCACCATCGATCCCGCCAAAGTGCATGTCTTCGACCAAGGAACCGGCGCGCGGCTCGCCGCATAAACAATGACCAACAAAGCAAAACCCAAGCAGCGCGTCCTGCGTTCACAAACCTGGTTCGCGAGCCGTGACCGCGATGCGATGGTGCATCGGTCATGGATGAAGAACCAGGGCATCCCGCACGACCAGTTCGACGGTCGCCCGGTCATCGGCATCTGCAATACGTGGTCGCAGGCCACGCCCTGCAACGCACATTTCCGCGAACTCGCGCAGCACGTGCGCGACGGCATTCTCGATGCCGGGGGGTTCCCCATCGAATTTCCGGTGATGAGCCTGGGCGAGACCCTGATGCGGCCCACGACGATGCTGTTTCGCAACCAGACCGCGATGGATGTCGAGGAGTCCATCCGCGCCAATCCCTTCGACGGCGTGGTGCTGATGATGGGCTGCGACAAGACAACGCCCGCGCTTCTGATGGGGGCCGCATCCGTGGACCTGCCGACCATCGGCATTTCCGGCGGGCCGATGCTGAATGGAAAATTCCGTGGCGAGGACATCGGCTCAGGCACGCACGTGTGGAAATTCACGGAGATGCTCAAGACCGGTGAAATGAAAATGGCCGATCTCGAGGAAGCCGAGTCGTGCATGTCACGTTCGGCGGGCCATTGCATGACCATGGGCACGGCGTCGACGATGGCATCGATGGTCGAGGCGCTGGGCATGGGCCTGCCGACCAACGCGGCCATTCCCGCCGTGGATTCGCGGCGCAAGCTGCTGGCGCGCATGTGCGGCCGGCGCATTGTCGCCATGGTGCACGAGGATTTGCGCATGTCGAAGATCCTCACCAAGGATGCTTTCGAAAACGCGATCATGGTCAACGGCGCCATCGGCGGCTCGACCAACGCGGTCGTGCACCTCCTCGCCATCGCGGGCCGCATCGGCGTCAAGCTCTCTCTCGACGATTGGGACCGGCTCGGGCGCGACATGCCGTGCCTGGTGGACCTCATGCCCTCGGGCAAGTACCTGATGGAGGACTTCTACTACGCGGGCGGCCTGCCGGTGGTCATTCGCGAGATCGGCAAGTACCTGCACAAGAAGGCGCTGACGGTCAACGGCAAGACGATCTGGGAGAACTCCAAGGACGCCGTCAACTACAACGAAAAAGTCGTTACGCCCATTGCCAAGCCATTCAAGCCGCAGGGCGGCATCGCGGTGCTGCGCGGCAACTTGGCGCCTAATGGCTGCGTGCTCAAGCCCTCGGCCGCCACGCCGAAACTGCTGAAGCACAAGGGCCGCGCCGTGGTCTTCGAGAGCATCGACGACCTGCACAAGCGCATCGACGACCCCAAGCTCGACGTCGATCCTTCGTGCGTGATGGTGCTCAAGAATTGCGGACCCAAGGGTTATCCGGGGTTTCCGGAGGTCGGCAATTTTTCGCTGCCGGCCAAGCTCCTGAAAAAAGGCGTGACCGACATGATCCGTATTTCGGATGCACGCATGTCCGGGACCGCCTACGGAACCGTGGTGCTGCACACCGCGCCGGAAGCGGCGGCCGGTGGACCGCTTGCGTTGGTACGCAATGGCGACCTGATCGAACTCGACGTCGCCAAGCGCAAGATCCATCTCCACGTGAGCGATACCGAACTCGCCCGGCGCAGGACGCAATGGAAGCCGCTGCCGCCGCACTCGGATCGCGGCTGGGTCAAGCTCTATTGTGAAACGGTGCTCCAGGCCGACCGCGGTGTCGACCTCGATTTCCTGGTAGGCAAGTCCGGATCGAAGGTGGGCAAGGTCAGTCACTAGGTACAGTCGGGCATGCCGGACTACCTCAATCCCGGACTCGCTGATGGCTTGCGCCGCGTGCGGATGCCGGTCGTCGTCGCAACCGACGCGGCGCTCGAAGCCTACGGTTTGCTCGTCGACGACCCGAAGGCCTGCACGGTGGAAATCGTGCGCTGGCCGGCGCAGGGCACGCGCCCGGTGGACACCGACAGCGGCGATGAAGGAGGCACGACGCAGGGCGTGTTCGTCAGCGAGTGGCGCGGCGACATCTTGTACGGGAGAAACGAGGCGGTTGGCGGGCATTACATACTCGCCTATGCCAGCGAGCCCTCGCGCGCCGACGAGACGCATCGGCGCGATCCCGTGATCATGTTGCAATGGCATGCCAACTATCACCCCGATGGCGGCCAACTTTTCTTTCCGCTCGAGCCCAAGCCGTTTCTCATTCCTTTGGCGCTCCCCGGTGACGACGTCCGTCCCGAGAATTTTGTCGCATTCCGATTCGACGGTTCGCGCGGGCTCTATATCCATCCCGACATCTGGCACGAAGGCGTCTTCACGTGCGCGGGAACGCAGCGCTTCCACGACGAGCAGGGCGCGGTGCACGCGCGGGTGTCGGTCGACTTCGCGCGTGAATTCGGCTGCCTGCTGGAGGCGCCGCTGCGCTGAATCCTCAGCGCCACGCGGTCGGTTTCGCAATCGTCAGGCGTCGAGCTCGTCCAATCGGGACTGAGCCCATTGTCTTTCGTCTTCCGGCAATTTCTCGAACAGTGCCACGGCCTGCGCTCGCGCTGCGGCGAGTTGTGCTGCATCACCTGCCGCCCGACAGGAAAGCGCCAGAACGGCATGGCCAACGAAGACTTCGATCGGCGGCGCGCAATTCTGCTCGCAAACGGCGACGCAGCGCGCGGCGCTGGCCACTGCCTCCTGTGCCCGTCCGGCCTGCAGCAGGCTGCGCGTCAGCCGATATTCGGCACGTTCTTCCTCCAGCCACGTTCCCGCCAGCTTCCAATACTTCAGGGCTCCTTGGGCGGCGATGACCATGCCGTCCGTTTCAAGCGCATCGCGATCATGCTTTTCTTCCAGGGCCGCCGCCAGGTTGTTGCCGCCGGCCGCGAGCGCGCGAAGGGCGGGTGAGCCCGCCGGTAATTCGGCATTGGCAAGGCGAAGGGCTTCGCCGTAGACAGCGATCGCTTGCTTGGTGTTGTTGTGCCCGCCGAACACGGATGCGGCGGTCGCCAACACGCTGATGCGGTCCTCGAGGCAAAGTGGAAGCAGGGTGGCGATATCACCGGAGCAATAGCGCAACGTCGCGATGCTTCGGGTCAACGCACCGGCGGCGGCGGGACCGCCATCGAATGCCGGCAGCGAGCGCATTGATTCCAGCAAGTCGACGCCGCGGGCCCATTGACCGAGATGCTCGCCATAGACATGCGTCACCACGCGCACGAAGGGTGAAACGTGCTCGGGGGCGGCGATCAAGTGGAGCGAACGGGCCAGTCGGTCCGAAACTTCCTGCGGATGATCGGCGTGGTCGTTCCAGGCGGCTTCGAGAAATTCATCAAACATCATTGCACTCCCTGCGGTCCATCGAGTTCCACTTCGCCCTCGATTTCCACCGGAATGTCGAAGGGAAGCTCCGCCATACCGACCGCCGAGCGCGAATGCGTACCCCGGACCGGCCCATAGAGTTCGAGTATCAGGTCCGAAAACCCGTTGATGACCGAAGGCTGTGCCGAAAAGCCCGGCGCCGAATTCACCATGCCGAAGACGCGCAGCCACGCGGTAATGCGATCGAGGTCGCCCAATTCGCGCTGCAGGCTGGCCAGGATCGAGAGCGCCACCAGGCGCGCCGCCGCATAGCCCTGTTCGACGGTCAGGTCGCGGCCGACTTTGCCCAGGGGTCGCGCAATGGACCCGTCGGGATTCTGCGGCGCATGCCCGGAGATGAACGCCCGGTTGCCGCGCACGCGGACGAATGCGAACGGCAGGCGCGCGCCGGGCGGGATGATGATCGGCGCCGGAAGCGCCAGCCCCAGGTCAAGCAGTCTTGCTTCGATCTTCATCCCGTTCCCCCGTGCCATTTTCACGCGCGTCGAGACGTTCGAGGACCTGCGACACGATGCGGCCCGAGACTTTCGACGCAAGACGAATGGTCCAGTACACCGAGCCCGAGATCGTGGTCTCCACGAACTCTACCGTGCGCACGGGCGCGCCAATCGGGCTGATGCGTTTCAGTACCGCATAGGGGCGGCGCGCGATTGCGCGATGGATTTCCTCCGTCCGGGTCACGCCGGCTGCCAGCGCGTCCGTGATCAGGTCGTTCAAGCCTCGCAACTGGCGGAGGGTCGGCTTTGCCATGATTGCACTCCGGGTCATTCGCCGGCGCAGAGTTGCCGGATGCAGCGATAGATGGACTCGTCGTGCGCCAGCGCCAGATGATGAATACCCGGGAAGACGATGATCTCGGGCGACGATTCGTTTCCTTCAGGTAGATTGGCCGTTCGCGGCACACGGACCAACGCGTCGCCGAATATCTGGCCCACGGGGTGTTCGGGATCCTTGGTCAGGATCCCCATGAGCAGATAGTGACGCGCCGACGGAAGCCATGGTTCGGATCCATCCGGCGAGCTCAGGCGGCCGGACGCCAGGTCCTTCACGCCGCGGCTGCGCAGATTGAGGATGTCGCCGATGAGCCGCGTCACATGCGTCGGGATGGCCTGAAGAACGCCAGTCGTCAGGTGGGCAAATCGCTCCAGATCGGCGCCATCGTGCGGCGTGCCGATGTAAATCGCCCGCTTGACGCTCGAAAGCCACTGGTCCGTGCCGTGGCGCGATAGGTCGCATGCGCTTCGCATCAGCAGGCCTCCCATGCTGTGTCCGATCAGCGTGATTTCCTCGACCGGCCGCGGGTAGGCCGCGACGAGTTCATCCAGCAGATTCGCCAGCTGAGCGCCGCTCTGCGCGATCGGCAGCCCCGTGTTGTACCGGACGTAAAACGGCGTGTAACCCAAATCGCGCTGCAGTCGCGTGCCGTAGGAGCTGCCCGGCGTGGCCGAACCAGGAAACGTCCACACGCTTTCATTGCAGCAAAAGCCATGGACGAGGATGCAGAGTTTGCCTGAAAGCGAGGCGTGCGCGGCGCGCAGACCCGCTTCCGTCAATTCCAGCGGCTGGCCTTGATGCCTGAACGACATGGCGATTGCCAGGTCATTGCCGCGCTTTTGCAAGTAGTCGCCGACGATCCCGTTGAGGATGCTCACACCGCGCTCCGGCCACGCGTCCGCCGGGTCGAATCGGATTTCCTTGGCGCTCATCGGCCAAATCGTAGCCTTTTTTGTGCGATTGCGGTGCCCATCTCCGGAACGTCTGGCGAGGAGATCAAGCCGCCCGAGCGCCAGAAGGTCAAAGGCTACAAGGACGCCGACTAGAACTGCAAGCGGGTTCCGGATAAGTTCTCGCTCCGGATGAGCGCGAGCGCGCATGCAGGCGTCTAGTTTATAATTGTCGGTCTTCGTTCCTTTCCGCGTCCCGCGCGCGGACCGCCCAGTATGGATCTCATCATTGACGCGGCGCCGATGGCAATCGGGCTGTTCGCCGCAATGTTGTTCTCGTTCGAGATCGGGCACCGGCTCGGGTTGCGCTTCGGCTCGCAGGAAGACGCTGCGGGAGGCTCGGGTGTCGTCGACGGCGCAATATTCGGGCTGCTCGGGCTGCTCATCGCGTTCACCTTCTCAGGCGCGGCGACCCGCTTCGACGAGCGTCGCAAGCTGATCCTGGATGAAGCGAACACGATCAGCACGGCCTACGCGCGCATCGACCTACTCCCGGCCTCCGTGCAGCCATCGATGCGCGACCTCTTCCGCCGTTACGTCGACACCCGCCTCGCCGCGTATCGTGCGCTTCCCGACCTCAATGCAGCCCAGGCCGGACTCGATCGCGCGGACGCGTTGCAGCGTGAGATCTGGTCGACAGGGGTGACCGCCGCAGCGGGATCGCAGCCCGCGACGATGCTGCTGTTGCCCGCCGTGAACTCCATGGGCGACATCGCCACCTCGCGCACCGCAGCGGGCCGTATGCATCCGCCCACCGTGATCTTCGCGCTGTTGTTCGGGCTCGCGCTCCTGAGCGCGCTCCTGGCCGGACGCGCGATGGCCTCCCGCGCCGGGCGGAGGTGGCTGCACACTTTCGTCTATGCGCTGGCGATGACGGGCGCCGTGTACGTCATCGTCGATATCGAGTTCCCGCGTTTCGGCATCATTCGCGTCGACGGTTTCGACCAGCTCCTGGTGGATGTTCGACAGACAATGAAGTAGGCGAACCTGGTCACGTCGCCCGGCAGTAGTTGGTCCGAGATACTCCGCGGATCATGCGTTTGTCGCGAAACATGGCGCGCGATTGGCTCAGGGCAGCCGGTCACGAATACCGTTTGTCGGGCCGTCACATCACTAGCCGACCGGCAGACAGGAAGGCCCGAGCGGCTCGAAACTCTTGTAGGTAAGGATGAACTCCTGGTGGCCGAGGGTTTCGGATTTTGTCGGTTCGCCACTCGCCACGCGCCCGATCAGCTCGTAGATCTCGCGCCCGACCTCCGGCAGCGTTGCGTGTCCTTCCAGAATACGGCCCGCGTCCACATCCATGTCGTCGGCCATGCGCTTCCAGGTTTCGGGATTGGCGCACACCTTGATCACCGGCGCAATGGCCGAACCGACGACGGAGCCGCGTCCGGTTGAGAACAGGATCACGTGCGAACCGCAGGCGATCAGTTCGGCGATTTCGGCGTTGTCGTTGATGTTGGGGAAGCCGAAGCGGACTTCACCGTCGGGCACGACGTCGAGCAGGTAGAGCCCTTTGCGCGGCGGCGCGATGCCTGGCTTGATTATTCCGGAAATCGCGGACTGTCCGGACTTGGCGTACGCGCCGAGTGACTTCTCCTCGATGGTCGTGAGCCCGCCGTCGGCGTTGCC
>JBDTPJ010000051.1:0-24858 GCA_039932755.1 Betaproteobacteria bacterium | reverse complement strand
ATCTCGTACACGCGCCTGTCCGTGCGCGAGTATCCGCGCATCGACGAGCCCGTCGTCAGCGTCTCGGTGACCTATCGCGGCGCCTCGGCCGAAGTCGTCGAGTCGCAGGTCACCAAGCCGCTCGAGGATTCGCTGGCCGGGATCGAAGGCGTGGAGGTGATGACGTCGCAAAGCCGCTCGGAGACGTCGCGCATCAACGTCCGGTTTACGCTCAAGCGCGATCCCGACTCCGCCGCTGCGGATGTGCGCGACAAGGTGGCGCGGGCGCGAGGCAAGCTGCCGGACACGATCGACGAACCCATCATCGCCAAGGTCGAGGCCGACTCCAATCCGATCATCTATATCGCCGTGCAGGCCGGCTCGCTCAGCACGCTCGACGCTTCCGACTACGTCAAGCGCTATGTGCAGCCGCGGCTGTCGGTGCTGCCCGGCGCGGCAGACGTTCGTATTTTTGGCGAGCGCCAGATCTCGATGCGCATCAATCTCGACCGTTCCCGCCTCGCGGCCTACAAGCTGACGGTGCAGGACGTCGAGGACGCCATCCGCAAGCAGAACGCCGAGATTCCCGCCGGGCGCATCGAATCCACGACGCGCGAGTTCACTGTTGTGGCGGAAACCGACACGCGCACTCCGGAGCAATTCGGCAATATCATCGTCGCCAATGTCGGCGGTTATCCGGTACGCATTCGCGATGTCGGATCGGCGGCCATCGGTCCGATCGACGAGCGCATCATCTCCCGCTACAACGGCAAGTCGTCCCTCAATATCGGCGTGATCAAGCAGGCCGTTGCAAATCCGCTGGAGTTGTCGAACGCAGTCAGGGCCGAAGTGGACAAGATCAATCCGGGACTGCCGCCGGGCATGAAACTGGTGGTCGCGTATGACACGTCGGTGTTCATCGACCGTTCGATCAAATCGGTGTTCGAGACGATCGGCGAGGCGATTCTGCTGGTCGTGCTCGTCATCTACTTCTTCCTGCGCAGCCTGCGCGCCACGCTGATTCCGATCATCACTATCCCGGTGTCGCTGATCGGCACCTTCGGAATCATGTATGTGTTCGGCTTCACGATCAACACGCTGTCGCTGCTCGCGATCGTGCTGGCGATCGGCCTTGTGGTCGATGACGCCATCGTGATGCTCGAGAATATTTTTCGCCACGTCGAAGCCGGCATGCCGCGCAAGGAAGCGGCCATCAAGGGCGCGCGCGAGATCGGCTTTGCCATCGTGGCCATGACACTGACGCTGGCGTCGGTGTTCGCGCCGCTGGCCTTTGCCACGGGCCGCACGGGGCGGCTGTTCATTGAATTCGCGCTCACGCTGGCCGGCGCGGTGATGGTGTCCGGGTTCGTCGCTCTGACTTTGTCGCCGATGATGTGTTCGCTGCTGCTTAAGCACCAGGAGCGGCATTCCTGGATCTACAACACGATCGAAGGGTGGCTGACGGCACTGACCAACGGCTATCGCCGCGCGCTCACGGCTGCCCTGCACGCGCGCTGGGTGGTGGCGATCATGTGGCTTGTCGTGCTGGGCCTGGGCGTGATGTTCTTCACTTTGTTGAAGGCCGAGTTGGCGCCCACGGAAGACCGCGGCGTCGTGTTCGGACTGCTCACTACGCCGCAAGGCTCGACGCCGACCTATGTGGCCGACCAGATCCGGCCCATCGAAGAATTCTATGCGCAGATTCCCGAAGCGGCCGCGTTCACGTCGATCCAGGGCTTTCCGACCGTGGTCGATGGCAACGCGATCCTGCGCCTCAAGCCCTGGGAAGAGCGCAAGAAAAAGCAGCAGCAGATCACCGAGGAGTTGCGGCCCAAGTTTGCGGCCATCCCCGGGGCCATCGCGTTTCCCATCAATCCGCCATCGCTCGGGCAGTCCTTCCGTTCCACGCCCATCGAATACGTCGTGATGGCGCAGGTGCCCTACGCTGAGCTGCAGCGAATCGTCGACAGGTTCGTCGACGAAGCGCGCAAGTATCCCGGTGTGCAGAACCTGCAAACGGACCTGCGGCTCAACACCCCGGAGGTGCGCGTTGCGATCAACCGCGACAAGCTTTCGGACATCGGCGTATCCGTGGATACCGTCGGCCGCACGCTCGAAACCATGCTGGGTGGCCGGCAGGTCACGCGGTTCAAGCGCGAAGGCGAGCAATACGACGTCATCGTGCAGGTTGCGCCCATTGATCGCACCACGCCGGCCGACATCAGCGATGCGTATGTCCGTGCGCGCGACGGTGGCATGGTGCAGTTGTCCAACCTGGTGGATGTGCGCGAGGGCGTGGCGCCGCAGTCGCTCAACCACTTCAACCGGCTGCGAGCGGTCAAGGTCACCGGAACGCTGGCGCCCGGCTATGCGGTGGGAGAGGCGATCGCCGCCATGAACGAGGCCGCGAAACGTGCGCTTCCCAACACGGCGCAGACCGACCTCGACGGCCAGTCGCGGGAGTTCCGCGCATCGGGTGGAGAAATATACTTCACGTTCATCCTGGCGCTGGCGTTCATCTACCTGGTCTTGTCGGCGCAGTTCGAGAGCTTCGTCAATCCCTTCGTCATCATGTTGTCCGTCCCGCTATCGATGACGGGGGCGTTGTTCACGCTCTGGCTGACGGGCGGTACCCTCAACATCTACAGCCAGGTGGGACTCGTCACGCTGGTCGGCCTCATCACCAAGCACGGCATCCTGATCGTCGAATTCTCGAACCAGCTCCGGGACAAGGGGGAAGCCATGTTCGATGCGGTGATCGAATCGGCGACACTGCGCCTGCGTCCGATCCTGATGACCACGGGCGCCATGGTTCTGGGCGCGTTGCCGCTCGCCCTTGCCACCGGCGCGGGTGCGGAATCGCGCACGCAGATCGGCTGGGTCATCGTTGGCGGGATGTCGTTCGGGACACTCCTGACGCTGTTTGTCGTGCCGACCGCCTATACGCTGTTGGCGGGTCATACGCATGACGTCGCGCCGGCGCCGGTCGCCGTTGCGGACGCGCCGCTGCCGCAACCAGGGCACGCCGACTGAGCGCTCGATTTAAGGCGTCGCATCCGCAATTGACATAGAATCGTTACCAACCAGAGGCAGACTGCCCGGTTCACAAGGAGGATTTCCATGGCGCACGGCAATTCGGTTTTCCGGCGGTTTCTGCTTGCGAGCACGATGCTCGCGTTTGCGGCGTCGGCACAGGCGGTCACCGAAATTCAGTTCTGGCACGCGATGACGGGCGCGAACAACGACCGCATCAACGACTTCGCCAAGAAGTTCAATGAAAGCCAGAAGGAATACAAGGTCAACGCGGTGTTCAAGGGGAGCTATCCCGAGGCGATGGCCGGTGCCATTGCCGCGTATCGCGCCGGCAGCGCGCCGGCGATCCTGCAGGTGCAGGAGGTCGGCACGGCGACGATGATGTCGGCCAAGGGCGCGATCAAGCCCGTGCAACAGGTGATGGCGGACGCCGGCGAGAAATTCGACCCCAAAGTTTACGTGCCGGCAGTGGCGGGCTATTACACGAACACCAAGGGCCAGATGCTGTCGTTTCCGTTCAACAGTTCGACGACGGTGTTCTTCTACAACAAGGATGTGTTCGAGAAGGCGGGGCTCGATCCGAACCGTCCGCCGGCGACGTGGCCCGAGGTGATGGCGGCCGCGGCCAAGATCAAGGCGTCGGGTGCCGCAACCTGCGCCTTCACGACCGCGTGGCAGTCGTGGGTGCAACTCGAAAGTTTCTCTGCGTGGCACAACACGGTGTTCGCGACCAAGGAAAACGGCTTTGGCGGCAATGACCCGAAGCTCGTGTTCAACGGTCCGCTGCAGGTCAGGCACATCGGCAACATGCAAGACTGGGCGAAGAAGGGTTACTTCACCTACGCCGGGCGCAAGACGGAGCCCGAGTCCAAGTTCTACAGCGGCGAATGCGCGATGCTGACGACCTCGTCGGCCGCCTACGGCACGATCAAGCAGAACGCCAAGTTCAAGTTCGCCGTCGCGCCCCTGCCTTACTATGCCGACGTGGCCGGCGCCCCGCAAAACACGATCATCGGCGGCGCCTCCCTGTGGGTGATGGGCGGCAAGTCCAAGGACGAGTACAAGGCGGCGGCCAAGTTCTTCAAGTTCCTGTCGGACCCCGAGCGCCAGGCCATCTGGCACCAGACGACCGGCTACCTGCCGATCACGCTCGCGGCGTACGAGCTCACCAAGAAGTCCGGTTTCTACGAAAAGAATCCCGGCACCGACGTCTCGGTCAAGCAGATGATCGTAAAGACAACGGACAAGTCGCGTGGCATCCGGCTCGGCAATTTCCTGCAGATCCGCGACATCATCGACGAGGAACTGGAAAACATCTGGAGCGGCAAGAAAACGGCGAAGGAAGGCCTCGACGCCGCTGTCGCACGCGGCAACGAGCAAATCGAGAAGTTCGCCAAGACCGCCAAGGAGTGAGGTAAGGAACGAAGAAGGCAACTGGAACTGACGCGCGCGCGGTGATGAGATGGCGATGGAAAAGCGCGCGCGGTTTCGATCCGCCTGGGTGCCCTATGCGCTGATCCTGCCGCAGCTCGCCGTTACGCTGGTGTTCTTTTTCTGGCCGGCAGGGCAGGCCGTCTACCAGTCCGTCTACATCCAGGATGCGTTCGGCGGCAACCTGCAGTTCGTGGGACTCGACAACTTCCGCGACCTGTTCAACGACGAGCACTATCTCGCGTCGTTCAAGGTGACGGCGGTGTTCTCGGTGCTGGTGGCCGGGCTGGGACTGTCGGTGTCGCTCCTGCTGGCGGTCTTTGCCGACCGCATCGTCCGCGGCGCAACGGTCTACAAGACGCTGCTGATCTGGCCCTACGCAGTGGCGCCGGCAATCGCGGCGGTACTGTGGGTATTCCTGTTCAATCCATCGATTGGCATCGCAGCGTACTGGCTGAAACGCGCCGGCGTGGACTGGAACTTCGTCCTCGATGGAGACCAGGCGCTGATGCTGGTCGTTGCCGCGGCGGTCTGGAAGCAGATCAGCTACAACTTCCTGTTCTTCCTGGCCGGCCTGCAATCCATTCCCAAGTCGCTGCTCGAGGCGGCGGCCATCGATGGCGCGGGACCCGTGAAACGATTCCTCACCATCGTGTTTCCGCTGCTATCCCCCACGACGTTTTTCCTGCTAGTGATCAACGTCGTCTACGCATTCATCGACACGTTCGGGATCATCGACGCGGCAACGTCCGGCGGGCCAGGGCAGTCCACGGAAATTCTCGTCTACAAGTTATACAAGGATGGCTTCAAGGGCCTGGACCTCGGTAGCTCGGGCGCCCAGTCGGTAATCCTGATGCTCATCCTGATTACGCTGACCGTGTTCCAGTTCCGGTTCGTGGAGAAGAAAGTGCACTACTAGCCATGAGCCGCCCATGATCGAAAACAGGCCGCTGCTGACGTTCGTCTCGCACCTGATCGTGGTGCTCGGCGTGCTGCTGGTCGCGCTGCCGGTGTATGTCACGTTCGTCGCGTCCACGCGCACCGCGGAAGAGGTGCTGCAGGCGCCGATGTCGCTGTGGCCCGGAAGCCACCTGGTCGAGAATTACGCGGCGGTGCTTGCGCACGGATCAGGGGAGTCCGGAGCGGGCGTGGGCCGGATGATGCTCAACAGTCTCATCAGCGCGCTGGTGATCGCCATCGGCAAAATCGCTATCTCGATCCTGTCAGCATTTGCCATAGTGTATTTCCGTTTCCCGTTCCGGATGCTCGCGTTCTGGATGATCTTCGTGACACTGATGCTGCCGGTCGAGGTGCGCATCCTGCCGACCTACCAGGTGGTATCGGACCTGGGTATGCTCGACACCTACGCGGGGCTCACCATCCCCCTGATCGTGTCGGCCACGGCGACTTTCCTGTTCCGGCAATTCTTCCTGACGATTCCCGACGAGCTAGCGGAGGCTGCGCGCATCGACGGTGCAGGACCATTGCGCTTTCTCTGGGACGTCGTGATTCCGCTGTCGCGACCCAACATCGCCGCCTTGTTCGTCATCACCTTCATCTATGGCTGGAACCAGTATCTCTGGCCGCTGCTGATGACGACGCAGGAGGAGATGTACACGACGGTGATCGGCATCAAACGGATGATCTCCGGTGGCGATGCCGCGACGGAATGGAACCTGGTCATGGCCACCGCCATGCTGGCGATGCTTCCGCCAGCGCTGGTGGTGCTGCTGATGCAGAAGTGGTTCGTCAAGGGCCTGGTGGATTCAGAAAAATGAGAGAGAAATGAGGGAGAAATAGCGGTGGCCAAGGTCCAATTCCGCGATGTCCGCAAGAACTACGGCACACAGGAGGTCATCCACGGCGTGAGCACGGACGTCGCCGATGGCGAGTTCATCGTGATCGTCGGGCCGTCAGGCTGCGGCAAGTCGACGCTGCTGCGGATGGTGGCAGGTTTGGAGACGATCACGGCCGGCGAAATCGTGATCGGCGACCGCGTGGTGAACCAGCTTGAGCCCAAGGACCGGGACATCGCCATGGTCTTCCAGAACTACGCTCTCTATCCGCACATGAGCGTGTTTCAGAACATGGCCTACGGACTCAAGATTCGCGGATTCGCCAAAGACGATATCCTGGCCCGCGTGAACCGGGCCGCTGAAATCCTGGAATTGGGGCCGCTGCTGGAACGCAAGCCGCGCGAACTGTCCGGGGGCCAGCGCCAGCGTGTCGCCATGGGGCGCGCGATCGTCCGCGAACCCGCCGTGTTCCTGTTCGACGAGCCGCTGTCCAATCTCGATGCCAAGCTGCGGGTGCAGATGCGCTTCGAAATCCAGAAGCTGCATCGGCGCCTCGGAACCACCAGCCTGTATGTGACGCATGACCAGGTTGAAGCCATGACGCTGGCGGAACGCATGGTCGTGATGAATGCCGGTCGCGCGGAACAGATCGGAACCCCGATGGAGGTCTACCAGAATCCGGCGACGTTGTTCGTCGCGGGATTCATCGGCTCGCCGGCGATGAATTTCCTGCCTGCCAAGGGCGAAGGTGGATCGCGCTTTTCATTTCTGGCCGGCGGTGAGATTACCGCCGCCATCGGTGGCGCAGAAGCGGGCAGGGCGGTGACGGTGGGGGTGCGTCCCGAGCATCTACGCCCTGGAGAAGCCCGTGATGCGGTCGTTTCGGGTACCGTGGAGATGGTTGAACAGCTCGGGGCCGACACGTTGCTGCATGTCGGTCATGGCGCCGGCACGATCATCGCGCGGGTGCCGCATGGTGTGCATCCTGAGCTAGGGGAGACGTTGCACCTGACCGCGAATCCGGCAAGCGTTTACCTCTTCGACTCCGCCACCGGCGCGCGCTTGAGATGATCGCGGCGAAGCTTCCTCCCTGGCCGTATCCACGACTGTGCGCTCACCGCGGCGCCGGAAAGCAGGCGCCCGAAAACACGCTGACCGCAATGCGTGTCGGACATGCGCATGGCTACGGCATGGTCGAATTCGACGTAAAGCTAGCCGCGGACAATGTCACTTTCCTGCTGCACGATGCCACTCTCGAGCGCACCACCAGTGGTCGCGGTCGCGCCGATGCGCTGCCCTGGCGCGAGTTGACGCGCCTGGATGCCGGCGGCTGGCACTCGGCAAAATACGCGGGTGAGATGCTGCCTTCGTTTGCATCCATTGCGCGGTGGGCGCGCGCGCATGGCGTCGCCTGCAATGTCGAGATCAAGGCCATGCCGGGCCGCGAGCGCGAAACGGGCGCGGCCGTGGCACTCGATGCGACTGCGCTGTGGCGCGACGCCGAGGTCATGCCGCTGTTGTCGTCGTTCGACGAGGCGTCGCTGGTCGCCGCGCGGGATGCCGCGCCGCAGTTGCCGCGCGCGCTGCTTTTGGACGAACTGCCCGGTGACTGGCTGGATCGCTTGCGTGTGCTCGATTGCGTGGCTTTGGACGCCAATCACGAGGTGCTCACCAGTGAGATCGTGAAGGCCGCCCATCGCGGCGGGTACCGGGTGTGCTGCTACACGCCCAACGATCCCGCGCGCGTGGCCGAACTGGCGGGTTGGAGTGTGGACACGATCATCACTGACGCGGTCGACCTGATCGCCGCAAATACTTTTCCGCCCGCGGTTGTCTAAAGTGCCGTCGTTCCCGCGCCGACGTTATTAGTCGTCGTTCCCGCGAACGCGGGAACCCAGCGTCCTTGATCTTAGGCAGCGTGCAATGCGGGGCGCTTTATCTCGCGCTCGTCGATCGGCAGGTTGATCAACCCCGCGACCACGGCCAGTCCGATCGACAGGTACCACACAATGTCGTAACTGCCCGTCAGGTCGAACGCCTTGCCGCCCAGCCATGCGCCCAGGAAGCTGCCGATCTGGTGCGAAAAGAACGTGAAGCCCGACAGCATGGCCATGTAGCGGACGCCAAAGATCTGCGCGACGATGCCGTTGGTCACGGGCACGGTCGACAACCACAAGAATCCAATGCCGACGGCAAATGCGTAGACGCTGGCTACGCTGATCGGAATCCAAATGAAGAGTGCGAATACGACGGCGCGCGCAAAATAAATTGCCGAGAGTATGTACTTCTTGGGCACCCTGCCGCCCAGCCATCCGGCGAAATAGGTTCCGATGATGTTGCAGAGCCCGATAAGCGCCAGCGCGGTGACCGCGACGCCGGCGCCGATGCCCTTGTCCGCGAGATAGGCGGGCAGATGGACCCCGACGAACACCACCTGAAAGCCGCAGACGAAAAACCCGAGGGTGAGCAGGACATAGCCGCGGTGACCCAATGCCTCCTCCATCGCCTTTCCGGCCGACTGCTTGAATTCGTGCTGCTTTGACTCACGTCTTTCGACCAGCGCTGCCGCAAGCGGCGCAATAAACAATGCGACGCCGGCCATCGCGAGCAAGGCGCCGTACCAGCCGATGTTGGAAAGCAGCCACTGTGTCAGCGGCAGGATCGCGAATTGTCCGAAGGATCCGGCTGCGGCGGAAATGCCCAGCGCCATGCTGCGCTTTTCCGGTGGGAAGCGCCGGCCGAGCACGCCGGAAATCACGCTGAACGTGACACCGGAAAGACCCGTGCCGATCAGCACGCCCGAGGTCAATATGAATACGATTGGCGAATGTGAATGGGCCATCGCGATCAATCCCAGGACGTAGAGCGCCATGCCCACGAGCACGACGCGCGCCGTGCCGTATTTGTCGGCAACCATGCCCACAAAGGGTTGCGTGGCGCCCCACACCAGGTTTTGCACTGCGATGGCCAGCGCGAAGGTTTCGCGGCCCCAGCCCATGTCGTGGGAAATGGGCTGCAGGAACAATCCAAAGCCATGGCGAATGCCCATGGCTATGGTCAGGATGATTCCGCCGCAGACCAGCACGACGGTGGGAGTGCGCCAATCGGCGCTGGACGTGTTGGTCATCGCGATTCCATGAGGGGAGGTCGAACGGCTGATCGTCAGGCCGCGCGTCCGGCGGGCGCCGGATGCAGCGTTTCCATGTCGAGCAGGACGCCATACAGGACGTCCAGGCGGTCGCGGCCGATTCGGCGCGCGACGTCCTTTTGCACTTTGTCCCAGAGAGGGGCGGCTGCCGCGATGGCGGCGATGCCTTTCCGGGTCAGCGTCACCTCGCGCGTGCGCGCGTCGCGGCCGGGCACAATGGCCACCAGCTTGCGTTCCGCCAGCGGGTCGAGGTTGCGCGACAGCGCGGTTCGGTCGAGCAGGTTGCGGGAGGCGAGTTCGCCGATGCGCATCGGGCCGTGGCGCTGCAGCGCGCGCAGCAGGGAAAGCTGTGTGACGCGCAGTCCGATAGAGGCCAGTGCGTCGTCGTAGAGTTGCGTCACGGCACGCGTTGCGCGGCGCAAGCGCGAGCAGGTGCACGGCGAGGAAAAGGGATGAGCTTGGGTCATGGACAAAGGTGCCTCAGGCAGTACGGGATTCCATGAGCATCCTGCGATACGCGTCTTCGAGGTTTCGGGTGAACTTCGCCGCATCCATGAGTGGGGACTGCAGCATTTTCTGGCGCAGCGTCTCACGCAGGGAGCGTCGCCAGCCCGCATCGGTCGCCAGCTGCGCGTTAATGGCAACATAATCATCATCGGACTCGGCAATGAGTTCCGGCATTTGCAGCGTGGACAGAATGCTTACGCCCGACCGGGATACAGGACGTTCGCCGGCCAGCGCCACCAGCGGCACCTCCATCCAGAGCACGTCGAATGTGGTGGTGCCACCGTTATAGGGAAATGTATCCAGCGCGATGTCGACATCGCCGATCGCCGCGAAATACGCGTCGATGCTGGTCCTGGGATGGATCGAGATTCGACCCGGATCGATGCCGCGCGATTCCACCCGCAGCCGCAGCGCAGTCGTTGCCTGGCCTTTCGGGATCGCATGTATCCGCAATTGCGAGCCGGGGACGGCGCGCAATACCCGGCACCACAAGTCCAGGCATTGGTCGCTGAATTTCGACGCATGATTGAAGGAACCGAAGACGACGCGATCCGGCGCATCCCGTTGGGGAACGGAAATTCTGGGAATGTCGAAGACCGGCGCATAGCACCACTGGCTGTCCGGCAGCCGCTGCAATTTTTCGACGTTGAACGCCTCGGCCGTACCGACCAGGTCGGAGTGACGGTCGCAGATCCGGTAGTCGATCGCGTTCAAGCCCGTGGTATTGAGATAGCCAAGCCAGCTAGCCTGCACCGGCGCGCAACCTTGATTGAACAGCAGCAGTCGCGAGCGGGCCGAATGGCCGGACAGGTCCACCAGGACGTCGAGCCCGTCTGCGCGAATGCGCGCCGCCGCAGTCGTGTCGTCGTCGCCCGCGATGTTGCGCCAATGGTCGACATGCGAGCGGATTTCGCGGGTCATGCCGTCCTCCTTGGCATTGTTCGAATAGCAGTACAACTCGAATTTCGCGCGGTCGTGTTGCATCAGCACCGGACGCAGGAACAGCGCTACCGGATGCTGGATAAAGTCCCCCGACAGGTAGCCGACGCGCAGCCGTGGATGCTCCCCCGCTTGCTTTTTGCGAGCCTGTCGCGCGGTCTGCGGCTCGGGAAATGCCGCACCAAAGCGCAGGTGCTCGGCGAGTATCGCCGCGGCAGGCATGTCGTCGCGATTCAGAAAAGAGAGGAGCATCGAGCTCCACACGGTCGGCGCGCCCGGGCTTGCCGCCAAGCCCCTGCGATACCAGCTTTCCGCCTCGCGGGCGCGACCCGCGTTGCGCGTGTGGTCGCCAAGTGCGGTATAGGCGGCAACGAAGGAGGGGTCGGCGTCGACGCAGGCGCGGAACATTTGCTCGGCGGCATCGCCGTCGTCGCGGCCTTGCAACAGAAGCCCCAGGTTGTAGGCGGCCGGCGCGCAAGCTGGTGTGCAGTTCGGCATTGAGGCCAGCACTTGCCGCAATAGCTGTTCGGCTTCCGTGGGACGTTGCAGCAATTCCAGCAAATTGGCCAACGCGATGGACGCGTGCGTCATGGTGGGATCGAGTCGCAGTGCCTCGCGGAGTTCGCGTTCCGCGGCAGCGTGATTCCCTGCGCCCAAGTGCACATTGCCAAGGTTGAAATGGCCGGGCGCGAAGTCCGCGTCGATGCGCAGCGCGGCTTCGAGTGCGGCCACGGCCTCGGCGGTCCGGCCAAGGCGCTGCAATGCGTTGCCCAGATTGAGATACGCGCGAAGCCACCGGGGCGAAGCGGCAACCGCCGCTTGATATTTTGCCAGTGCGGCGAGGACGTCGCCTGCGTCCTCGAAGCGATTGCCTGCCTCGATCAGGAGTCGACTCGACTCGGTTTCGCCGTGAGCGGAGTGCTCAATCGAAGTCATCGGCGCGGGACTTCCGGTTCACGCCCAGGATTTGCTGCGCGCAACCGCCTTCTCCCACCCGGCGCGCAGGACGGCAACACGCTCGCGCGGCATGTTGGGCTCGAAGCGGCGGTCGATCTGCCAATTGGAGCCGATTTCCACATCGGAGCTCCAATAGCCGACCGCAAGTCCAGCCAGATAAGCCGCGCCCAACGCAGTCGTCTCCAACACTTTCGGCCGCACCACGGGTACGCCCAGGATGTCGGCCTGGAATTGCATCAGCATGTTGTCCGCCGCCGCGCCGCCGTCCACGCGCAATTCCGTCAGCGTGATGCCAGCATCTTTTTCCATGGCGGCGAGGACATCGGCGCTCTGGAAGGCGATGGCCTCGAGTGCCGCGCGGGCAAGGTGCCCGCCGGTGGCGCCGCGGGTGAGGCCGAATATTGCTCCCCGCGCATAGGCGTCCCAATGCGGCGCGCCGAGCCCCGCAAAGGCCGGCACCAGATAGACGCCACCGTTGTCGTCAACACTGGCCGCCAGCGCTTCGACATCGGCCGCCGTGCGGATGATCTTGAGGCCGTCGCGCAGCCATTGCACGACGGCGCCACCGATGAACACGCTGCCTTCCAGCGCGTAGTTCGTGACGCCACCGCGCTTCCACGCGACGGTGGTCAACAGATTGTTGCGCGAGCCGACGGCCTCAGTCCCGGTATTGAGCAGCAGGAAACAGCCGGTGCCGTAGGTGTTCTTGGCCATGCCAGGAGATAGGCAGGCTTGACCGAACAGTGCGGCCTGCTGGTCGCCTGCGATGCCCGCAATGGGAACATCCACGCCATCCAGCGTCGTGTGGCCGCAAATGCCGCTCGACGGCACGATGGTGGGCAACACCGCGCGCGGCACATCAAGGAGTGCGAGCAACTCGTCGTCCCAATCGCCGGCATGAATGTCGAAGAGCAGCGTGCGGCTTGCATTCGAGGGATCGGTGCAATGCACGCGGCCGCGCGTGAGCTGCCACACCAGCCAGGAGTCGATCGTGCCAAAGGCAAGTTCACCGCGTTCCGCCCTTGTCCGCGCACCCGGTGTGTTGTCCAGCAGCCACTTCAGTTTCGTTCCGGAAAAGTAGGCGTCGAGCACCAGTCCCGTCTTGCGCGCAAACAGTGCCGCGTGGCCCGCCTCGCGCAATTGGTCGCACAGTGGCGCCGTGCGCCGGTCCTGCCAGACGATGGCATTGCCGATGGGCCGTCCGCTGGCGCGTTCCCAGACCACCGTGGTTTCACGCTGATTGGTGATGCCGATTGCCGCGATGTCCGCCGCGCGCGCGCGCGTTTTGGCCATGACCTCGGCGAGCACACCCGACTGGCTTGCCCAGATTTCGTCCGCATCGTGTTCGACCCAGCCCGGCTGCGGAAAGATCTGGCGAAACTCCCGTTGCGCTACGGCGGCGATGTTTCCGGCATGATCGAACGCTATCGCCCGCGAACTGGTGGTTCCCTGATCGAGTGCGATGATGAACGGCATGAAACTCCTCCGGTTGCCCCGAAACGTCGCCGCGGCGTAAAATCGTCGCTCTCCGGCATTTTAGCCGTTCGCAACCGGGCTGCCCGTCAACACGGCGCCCCTCGTCTTCAGATTTCGCCCGCCCATGCCGTTAGCAGCACCCACCGTGTCGCGCGAGCGGCTGCACCGCCGTACCGTGACCTATGATGGATTCCGTCGCGACGACGGGCTGTTCGACATCGAGGCGCACCTCGTCGACGCGAAGGATCACGATTTCGAACTCCTTACAGGCGTGCGGCCCGCGCGGGAAGCGGTGCACGACATGTGGGTGCGGGTGACCATCGACCGCAACTTTGTGATCCATGCCGTCGAGGCCGTCACCGACGGCATGCCTTATCCGGGTGCCTGCAACCGAATCGGTCCCGCCTACGGACAGTTGGTCGGCGCCAACTTGCTCAAAGGTTTTCGCAAGCATCTGCACGACGTGGTGGGCGGCGTGCAAGGTTGCACCCACCTGACCGAGATGCTCTCTTTCCTTCCGACGGCTGCCGTACAGACCTTCGCCGGACTGGTGCGCGAAGATGACGGCGAAGGCAAGCCCTTCCAGCTCGACCATTGCCATGCACTTGCAACCACCACCGACACCGTCCGCGAGTATTACCCGAAGTGGTATCGCGGTCACTCCATGGAGCAAAAGTGAAGATTCACGAATACCAGGGCAAGGAAATTTTCCGCAGGTTCGGCATGCCGGTCCCCCGTGGCATTCCGGCGTTTTCCGTCGACGAAGCCGTCAAAGCCGCGGAGTCGCTGGGGGGCAAAGTGTGGGTGGTGAAGGCGCAGATTCACGCCGGCGGCCGGGGCAAGGGCGGTGGCGTCAAGGTGGCCAAGTCAATCGACGAGGTGAGGCAACGCGCAACCGAAATCCTCGGCATGCAACTCGTGACGCATCAGACCGGACCGGGCGGGCAGAAAGTGCGCCGCTTGCTCGTGGAAGAGGGCGCGGACATCAGCAAGGAGCTCTACATCGGCATGGTCGTCGATCGCGGCACCCAAAAGGTCGCTCTGATGGCCAGTTCCGAGGGCGGCATGGACATCGAGGCTGTCGCCGCAAATACGCCTGAGAAAATCCACACGATTTTCATCGATCCGGTTGCAGGATTGACCGACGCGCAGGCCGACGGCGTTGCGCGCCAGATCGACGTGCCGGAGGGCTCGGTGGCGCAGGCGCGGGCGGTGTTGCAGGGACTCTACAAGGCGTTCCACGATACGGACGCGTCGCTGGCCGAAATCAATCCGTTGGTGGTTACCGGGGATGGCAGCGTGATCGCTCTCGACGCCAAGCTCAATTTCGATTCCAACGCCCTGTATCGGCATCCCGAGATCGTCGAGATGCGCGACCTCGACGAGGAAGATCCGGCGGAAATCGCCGCGTCGAAGTTCGACCTGTCCTACATTTCGCTCGACGGCAATATCGGCTGCCTCGTCAACGGCGCCGGGCTGGCGATGGCCACGATGGACACCATCAAGCTCTACGGCGGCGAGCCGGCCAACTTCCTCGACGTGGGCGGGGGCGCGACGGCGGAAAAGGTCACCGAGGCCTTCAAGATCATGCTGCAGAACCCCGGACTCAAGGCCATCCTGGTCAACATCTTCGGCGGCATCATGAAGTGCGACACGATCGCCGAAGGCGTGATCGCGGCGTCCAAGGCCGTCTCGCTCAAGGTGCCCCTGGTTGTGCGCATGAAAGGCACCAACGAGGAGCTCGGCCGCAAGATTCTCGCCGACTCCGGCCTGCCGATCATCAGCGCCAGCAACATGGCCGAAGCCGCGGAAAAAGTAGTTGCTGCGGCTAAAGGTAACTAAGGGCCAACGAACATGTCTATCCTGGTCAACAAGAACACCAAGGTCATCACGCAGGGCATCACCGGCAAGACGGGCCAATTCCACACGCGGATGTGCCGCGATTACGCCAACGGCCGCCATTGCTTCGTCGCCGGCGTCAATCCGAAGAAGCCCGGAGAGGACTTCGAGGGCATCCCGATCTACGCAACCGTCAAGGAAGCGAAGCAGGCCACGGGTGCGACGGTTTCGGTGATCTACGTGCCGCCGCCCTTTGCCGCCGCGGCAATCGACGAAGCCGTTGAGGCGGGACTCGAGCTGGTGGTGTGCATCACTGAAGGAATTCCGGTACGCGACATGATCGACACGCGCTATCGCATGCAGGGCAAGAAGACCCTGTTACTCGGTCCCAACTGTCCGGGCGTGATTACTCCGGATGAAATCAAGATCGGCATCATGCCGGGACACATTCACATGCAGGGTCGCATTGGCGTGGTGTCGCGTTCAGGGACATTGACCTACGAGGCGGTGGGCCAACTCACCGAACTCGGATTGGGGCAGTCGACGGCCGTGGGCATTGGCGGCGATCCGGTCAACGGCTTGAAACACATCGACATCCTGCGCATGTTCAATGACGACCCGGGCACCGATGCCGTGGTGATGATCGGCGAAATCGGCGGCGGCGACGAAGAAATTGCGGCGCTGTGGGCCAAGGACAACATGAAAAAGCCCGTGGTGGGATTTATCGCCGGCGTCACCGCGCCACCGGGCAAGCGCATGGGTCACGCCGGAGCCATAATTTCCGGTGGCAAGGGCACCGCCCAGGAGAAATTGGCGGTGATGGAGGCCTGCGGCATGAAGGTCACGCGCAATCCGGCAGAAATGGGAAAATTGCTGGCTGCCGCGCTGAGGGCATAGGGCTGCGTCACATGCGAAAAAATGGCAGCGCTTGAATGCCCGTAACGCGGAGGTAGGGACCTTTGGAATTCGATTCGCCGCAATTCTGGCTCGCGGCCGTGCAGATCATCTACATCAACATCCTGTTGTCCGGCGACAACGCGGTGGTGATCGCGCTGGCCTGCCGCGACCTCCCGCCCAACCAGCGGCGCTGGGGCATCATCTGGGGCGCCGCCGGCGCCATCGTGCTGCGCATCGTGCTTACGATCTTTGCGGTGACGCTGCTCACCCTGCCGTGGCTCAAGGTCGTGGGCGGCCTGCTTCTGCTCTGGATCGGCATCAAGCTGATCGTTGCGGAGGACGAAGGCGACCACAGCATCAAGGCCAGCGACCGCCTGTGGTCCGCCGTGCGCACGGTCATCGTCGCAGACCTGGTCATGAGCGTCGACAATGTCCTCGGCGTTGCCGCGGCCGCCAAGGGCAGCGTGCCGCTTCTTGTCTTCGGGCTCCTGGTCAGCATCCCGCTGGTCATTGCGGGCAGCCAGCTCATCTTAAAACTGATCGAACGCTTCCCGTTGATCATCATGGCGGGCGGCGGGTTACTGGGCTGGATCGCCGGCAAGATGCTGGTCGAGGACGTGGCGCTGGAGCCCTGGATTCTGGCCAACGCGCCATGGCTCGAATGGGCCGGTCCCATAGCGGGTGTTGCGATCGTTCTCCTCGCTGCGCAATGGTTGAACCGGCGTGCGGTGAAGGCTGCCTGATGACGAAGGCCTCGCGCGGCATCGCGCATGCCGCTACACTCGCGGGCTGAAACAAGCCAACTGCGCGTCGCAACGCCCTGACCTTCCTCTTCGCTCACGTCCTTTTTACGTCCATGTCCCAAACCACGCCCCTCGACATTGCGAGCCTTTCCCACCCGGGCATGGTCCGTGCGCACAACGAGGACACGATCTTTGCGGACGCCGACGCCGGCATTGCCGTGCTGGCCGACGGCATGGGCGGCTACAGCGCCGGCGAGGTCGCCAGCGGCATTGCGGTAAACATGGTGTCCAACGGCATGATGCCGGAGCTGCAGTCCGGCCGGGAGTTGTCGAAGGTCGACATCCAGAGTGGACTGACCCACGGCGCCCTCCTGTTGCAGCAACAAATTGCGGCCGCCAACAAGGGAATATACGAGGCCGCCCAGGCGCGTCCGGAGTGCGCCGGGATGGGCACCACCATCGTCGCCGCGGTGTTCTGCGGCAACCGGGTATCGATCGGCCACATCGGGGACTCGCGCTGCTATCGTTTGCGCGGGGAAAAATTCGAGCAGTTGACGCACGACCATTCGCTGCTGCAGGAACAGATCGACAGCGGTGTACTCACCCCGGAACAGGCACGCTATTCGCTTAACAAGAATCTGGTCACGCGGGCACTGGGTATCGAGGCCATCGTGCCTACCGATATCTCCGAATACCGCCTGGAAGCCAACGACATCTACCTACTCTGCTCGGACGGACTGACCGACATGGTCGACCCGGAAGTGATTCATACCGTCATCGACGAAAAGCGCAGCGACCTCGCCGTCGCCGCCGCCGACCTGATCGAGCTCGCCAACCAGAACGGCGGCCGCGACAACATCTCGGTGATCCTGATCCGTGTGCCCCCCGAGTTCCTGCCGGTGACCGGTTGGGCGCAGCGCTGGCTGGCCAAGAAGAGGGGATAGGTCTCATCGTGGGCAAGCTCGTATTGCTGCTCGCGGACGGCACCACGCAGGACGTCCCGCTGACCAGCGAACGCCTGGTCATCGGCCGGCGCGCGGATAACGACGTGTGCCTCCCACATCCCGCCGTGTCGGGCGAGCACGCCTCGGTGGTGACCATTCTTGCCGATTCGTTTCTCGAGGACCTCGGCAGCACCAACGGCACGCTGGTCAATGGCAAGGCCATCGTCAAGCACTTCCTGCGCGACTACGACCAGATCGACATCGGCCGGCAACGGCTGGTCTTCGTGTCGGATGACAACATGCACGTCGATCCGCTGCCTCCCGACATTGCCCGCGGCCAGCTGCTGGGATTGGACCAGCGCGTGGAACCCGCGCGGCCATTGCCCTTTGTCGCCGTTCCACCCACCGGCAACGTTCGTCGTGACGCCGTGAACACGCCCGCGATGGTCCACCCGGATTTGGACGACGACGCGGCACTCGAGCCTCCTCCCGCGCCCCGACGCGAAGCACCGTCACGACGGGAAGCGCCGCCAGCGCCACGGCGCGAGACTCCCGCTGCGCAATCACCATTCATCGATCACCGGCCGCCGGCAACGCGGCGCGAAGCGGACCAGCGCCTGGCGGCGTGGGCTGCCGAATGGGCGGCGCCCACCGGCAGAACCAACGCCGGACCAGTCGATACCGCAGATTCCTCCGATCCTTCGGATACGCCTGACGCTCCTGAAGATGCGGACGCTTTTGCCATGCCGGCCATTTCGAACACGCGGCGCGCATCGCCGACGTCCGTGGACGCGACGCAAGTGGTGGCCCCGAAAGCAGCCACAATCGCCGAGCCTGTGGCGCCCACCGTACCCAATCCAATGGTGCGGGTGCTCTCCGGCCCCAATCAGGGTCGTGCCGTGCAATTCAAGAAGGACGAATTGTCGGTCGGGCGCATCGGCGTTCAGGTGGCGGTGGTGCGCAGGGTCGGGACAGGATTTCGCCTGGTGCCGATAGAGGGCCCGCAGCCTCCGCGTATCAATGGCGTTGCAGTTGCGCCGGACGGCGCGGTGCTGCATCCCGGTGACACCTTCGAGGTGGCCGGTGTGCGGCTCGAATTGTCGGTGACGGGCTGACTTTGACATCGTTCCCGCGAAAGCTTGCCCTCGACCCGATCGGGGGCGGGAATCCAGTGACATCGCACAGGTGACGCTGTGCGTCACCCCGGTTCCGTTGTGCGTCGATCCACTCAATTTCCGTGAAGTTTCTACTGCGGTTAGTGGCCGGAAGTTCCTGACCACTCGTCAGGCTGGGAAATAAATAACTCCAGTAAATCATAGGCCTGGAATCAAACTGAGACCAAGCGGCCCACATTGGCACGGTCGGCACAACCCTTGCTTTTATTCCACCAGCATCGCTGGGTGCGAGCGGTACGGATCGTCCAACTAATTTCAGGAGACAGGATCATGAAGCAAATTCAAAAGGGCTTTACGCTCATCGAACTGATGATCGTGGTAGCCATTGTCGGCATTCTGGCGGCTATCGCCTTGCCGGCGTATCAGGACTTTGTCGTTCGCTCGAAGATGAGTGAAGGCACGGCGGCTTTGGCGGCATGCAAGACGTCGACGCAGGATTTCATCTCGTCACACGCGGGCACCACGCCTAGCACCTCTGCACAAGCGGGTTGCTCGACTTCGTCGACGCAGTACGTCAACGGCGGGGTTGCGGTTTCCGGCGGCGGCGCACCGGGTACGGCGGCCATCATGACTGCCATTACCCAGAATACGGGTTCCACCCTTGGCGGCGCTGCGGGCCCCTGCACGCTGATCATGAGCAGCGTGCAAGGTGCCGGTCCGTTGTTCGAAGTCACGTCATGGACCTCGACGTCCGGCGGTTGCGACACCAAGTACGTGCCGTCCTCGTTCCGTTAATTCGCCAGGATCGCATGGAAGGGCTGGTGGGTCTCCCACCGGCCCTTTTGCTTGTCAGTCCCGCGCTGATGTCGAGGAGTGCCGTGGTACCAGGCGACACCATTCTCCCAATTCCTGCAGGGCAAGATTTTGCGCCGCGGATCGTCGAGGCGCATGCATTGTCCGAAGCGGGCCGGTACGGCGAAGCACTGGCGCTTGTTACGAACGAATTGTTGCGACGTCCGAGGGACGCCGAGATGTTGTTTACACGGGCTTCGGTGCTGTTCGACTGGGGCCGCATCCGCGAGGCCTGCAACGGCTTCTTGCAAGCCCAGGCGGCCGGATTGGCGCGCACGTCGCTCTACCTGAACCTGGCGTGGTCGTATCAATTGCTCGGTCAGGCAGGCGAGGCGGAGCCCTTTGCGCGCAAGGCCATCGGGCTGGAGCCGGACAACGCGCCGGCGCACTTCGGGCTTGGCACGATCCTGCAACGCCTGGAGCGTCATGCAGAGGCAATTTTATGTTTTGAGCGTGTCCTGGAACTCGCCCCGGAACACGCACAAGCTGCCGCGGGTATTGCCCGGTGCCACCTGCAACAGAAGGATTATGCCGCGGCCGAAGATTGGTACCAACGTGCCATTGCGCTCGAGCCTCTGAATCCGCAGTTTCGAATAAATCTTGGTGCGGCAATCGTCAATCAGGGGCGGTATGCGGAGTCGCTGGTCGTGCTCGGGCAGGCCGCCGAGCTGGAATTGGCACAGGGCACCCAGCCCGTAAGCATGATCGATACCGGGTTCGCGCTGGTCTCGACTGGCCGGTACCAGGAAGCGCTCGCACTCTTCAGGAGGAACCTGCCACAGCTTCCGGACTCGCGGGCACATGGCTACTACGCATTCCTGTTGCTCGCCCTGGGGCGCTTTCGCGAAGGATGGGCGCAGTACGAATTTCGCTGGATGAGCGACCCGCATCTATCCAAGCGTCCAGGATTTTCGGCGCCGCAGTGGGCGGGACAGGATCTCGCCGGCAAAACCATTCTTCTCGTGGACGAGCAAGGTGCGGGCGACATCATCAATTTCGGCCGCTATGCCATTGCGCTGAAGGCGCTCGGCGCCACGGTCATATTGCAGGTCCGTCCAGAGATCGCGCAACTTGCCAAGGACTTTGCGGGTGTCGATCTCGTGATTGCGCGGCCCGCGGCGCCACCGCCGTTTGACTATTACGTTCATCTGATGAGCCTTCCGCATGTCCTGCGGACCGAAGTTGCGACCATTCCGGTGGACATCCCCTATGTGCGGCCGGATTCGAGTAAGGTGGCCAAGTGGTCATCGCGAATTGCGGGTGACGGGCTGAAGGTCGGGCTGGCGTGGGCGGGAAATCCGCTGTATCCCCGTGACAACTTCCGCTCTGTCGACTTCGCCAGGTTGAGTCGGCTTTGGGATATTCAGGGCGTTCGTTTCTTCTCCCTGCAAAAGCCGCTGAAGGAGGGGGAAATTGACCAGTTTCCGAAGCAAACCACGCTGGAAAACCTAGGTCCGGAGTTTGCGGACTTTGCCGATTCGGCGGCCGTGATTGCCCAACTGGATCTGGTCGTTTGCGTTGACACGGCGATTGCGCATCTCGCCGGCGCGATGGGCAAGCCCGTTTGGCTGATGCTACCGGAAATCGGCGATTACCGCTGGCTGGACGGGCGAGAGGACAGTCCTTGGTATCCCACCATGCGCTTGTTTCGGCAACGCGTGCTGGGAGAATGGGACGAAGTCGTGGCACGCGTCGCGGCCGCGTTGCAGGATGCAGTTGCAGCTGGGCGTCTCCCCGATATTCCCAACGCCCCGCAGACGTCGGTGCATCCTGCGCCAATCGCATCGGATGCTGCGCAAGGGATTCCCGCCACCGACGAGTCGGCAGCTCCGAATAACATCGCGCGTGTCGTGGAAACGCGTTACGGAATCCTCCAATACTTGCCGGATGTCGATCGCGCGGCACAATCCATTGAGTGGTACGGCGAGTATCTGCAACCCCAGTTGGACCTGCTGTCCCGGCTGATTCCAACGGGAGCGCAGGTGGTCGAGGCGGGCAGCGGGGTGGGCGAGCACGCCGTAGCTTTAGCCGGAATGGTGGGAGTGAAGGGACACGTTTGGGTGTACGAGACGAGACCCATAATGGCTCAGATCCTGCGCCAGAATCTCGAAGCCAATCGTGCCACCGATAACCTGACTCTGATGCGGCGGGACCTCGGCGCACCCGAGGACCCGGTTCAGCAACTAGGGGAAGCGCGTCTGTCGATGGCCGATACAGTCGATGCTTTGCAGCTCGACCGGCTCGACCTGCTCAAGGTCCGGTACGATGCACCGGCGACCGAAATTCTCGACGGAGCTAGCGAATCGCTTTGGCGCCTTCGCCCCGCGCTGTTCGTCGCGGCGAAGGACGCTACGGCGGTGACCGAATTGGCCGAACGCCTGAAGGGCTTCGGATATAGGTGCTGGCGCATGGACACGCCCATTTTCAATCTTGCGAACTTTAATCGCCGCGACGCGGACATCTTCGATTCGGCGACGGCCCTTGCCGTGCTTGGATTGCCGGAAGAGGTCGAGCTCGCCGCGGCAATCGAGGATCACGTGGCGCAAAGAGGATGTGTCGAGCTATCATGAAAACGTGTTCACCTGAGCGTGCCTGTCCGGCATGGCTTAATAAATCAACGACTTCTGGCACGGTGCGAACAATGGAAATACTCAAGGTATTTGACACGAAGGAACTTGAAGAATTCGCCACGGCGCTCGCCGTGGATCTCGGGCGCCGCTTTCCGCCGGCCTCGGAAGCGCGCACGGACACCGGCGTCGAGCATCAGGTCAAGGTCATCCTAGAGGGGCTGACCGTGCGCGCGGTCCGCTTCCACGAGCAGCACAAGCTCGGCGTCTATAAGAAGGCGAAGTTGGCGAATGTGTTCAAGTGGAAGCTCACTGAATTGGGATACAGCGACGCATTTGTAGAGAGGGCGACGAAACAGGTTGTGACCAGGCTCGCGGTGAAGTAGTGTCGCTTGACCCGGCCACGTAGCCGTTTCGTGCGATGAAGAATTTCCTCAGCAGGCTCACGGCGAATCATCGTGACACCAAGCCTGCGATCCCGACGCAACAGGCTACCATTCCAGCAGTCACACCACAGGAACTCGTCGCGGAGGCCGTGAGTCAGCATGGCGCCGGTCGCTTGGCTGAAGCGGAGTTGCTCTACCGCAGAATACTGGTTACGGATGCCGCCAATTTCGATGCGTTGCACATGCTGGGGGTTGTGCATCTGCAAACCGGTCGAAATGTCCTTGCCGTCGAGTTGATCGAGCGGGCAATTGTCCTGGCCCCGGGTAATCCTCTCGCCCATGGCAATCTTGGCCTTGCTTACCAGTCGTTGAACCGGTTAGACAAGGCTGTGGCGTCGCTGCGCATGGCCGTGGCACTGCAACCCGATCAGGATGGCGCCCAGAACAACCTGGGGACGATGCTGTGCGCTGCCGGTCAGCTGGACGAAGCTGAGGTTTGTTTCAGGAAGGCGGTGCAACTCAACCCGCGGAATAATGACGCTCTCAATAACCTGGGCAACGTGTGCCGGGATCGCGGCCAATTTTCTGTCGCGGAAAGCTATCATCGCGAAGCCCTTGCCATCGATCCCGCTGCATTCGCAACCTGGAAAAATCTCGGCGAAGTGCAGAAGCTGGCCGGGCGATACGACGACGCGCTGGATTCCTTCCGGAAGGCGCTGGAGCTACGCCCCGAGGACGCCGGCGCCTTGGCTGATCTCGGATCCATGCATTCGGCGCGCGCGGAACTCATCGAGGCAGAGAATTACTTTCGCCTAGCGCTCCAAATCGACGAAAATTGCGCCAACGCACTGTGCAATCTGGGTGATGTCCTGCGACGACTCGACAGGCTGGATGAAGCGGAGTCCTTCAGTCGCGAGGCGGTGGCGCTCCGACCAGATGACCCGGAAATGCTGAACACCCTCGCCTGCGTGTTGCTGCGGATTTGCGCACTCGATGAGGCGGAAGCGTGCTGCCGAAAAGCTCTGACCAGCAGTAGTGATCATGTGCCCACGTTGATTACGCTTGGCAGCATTCTTGGCGAACGCGATCGGAATGACGAAGCCGAGGCGTGCCTTCGGTCGGCGCTGGAACGGAGTCCGGAATCGCCAGCCGCACGATACAACCTGTCGATGTTGAAGTTGATGCAGGGTGAATACGGTGAGGGGCTGGAGTTGTATGAAAGCCGCTTCGATACATTGCAAAGGGACTTCGACACCGCACCGGGTAACAGGAAACTGCTGCAGGACCCTCGGCGCTGGCGCGGCGAGGCATTGTCCGGGCTGCGCGTCCTGATCTGGACGGAGCAGGGATTTGGCGACAGCCTGATGATGCTGCGCTACCTGCCGATGTTGAAGGAACGTGGCGCGAGCGAAATCATCCTCTTCTGCGAGCCCTCGCTAGAGCGGTTGGCAGGTTCTCTTTCCGGGCTCGACCACGGAATGTCCTGCACGCAAGCCGTCTCGTCGGACGCATTTGATCTTCATTGCCCAATCATGAGTCTGCCATTTTTGTTCAAGACGACGCGCGACTCCATTCCAGGGTCGATGCCCTGTGTTGCGGTGCCGACAGCGCTCCGGGACATCTGGAAGGCGCGCCTGGCGCCGATTTCCAGACCGCGAGTGGGACTGGCATGGGCAGGCAGCAGGACCCTTCGGGATGACGCGCGGCGCAGCATCTCCCTTTCGACTTTCGCACCACTGATCAAGTGGGAAGGGGCGCGGTTCGTCAGCCTACAAAAGGGCGACGGCGCAGAGCAAGTGGGCGCGTGGATGAGCCAGATTGAAAACTGGATGGACGAATGCGACGACTTCATGGATACCGCAGCGTTGGTCCAGAACCTCGACCTTGTGATTGCGGTCGATTCTGCCGTAGCGCACCTGGCAGGCGCGTTGGGCAAGCCGGTATGGCTTCTCAATCGCTACCGTAGCGAGTGGCGATGGGGTCTCGAATCCGACCGCAGCCCCTGGTACCCCAGTATGCGAATATTCAGGCAGACGGAGGCCGCAAGCTGGGACGATGTCATTGCGAACGTGGCGGATGAGTTGATCAGGTTTCAACGGTCGTGAATAAAGCAGGGTCAAATATGGACGCGAAGCAACCTCCAGGAAAAAATTCTGAGATTCGGCTCGACCCGGATGGATTCAATGAAGTGCAAATGTGCCGCTCGGGACCGATGCTCTACAACAAGAACGACATTTACATGGGCGGGT